>NZ_JBEOVY010000104.1:0-21274 GCF_040295745.1 Saccharopolyspora sp. NPDC002686 | reverse complement strand
GTTGTGACCCCGGAAAGTGCGCACGGGGCAACTGGGCGGATCATTCCGGTAAGGGAGTTTGGCGAGGAACCTCTCAACCTTGTTGATAAAGATTTGCAGCAGTGCTTAGAGTTCAGCAGTGCTGAATCGTCGTGGCCTGCTGGTGGCCGTCCCCGTCGCGTTGACCCTGCTCGGTGCCGGTTGCGCCGCGCCGACCCCGCCGGGGTCCGGGGATCCCGGTTCGATTCTGCTCGCCGACAGCTTCGAACCGGAGAGCCTGAACCCGCTGCTCGGCTACGGTGCGGAGGGCGCGTCCAAGTTCTACGACGGCCTGCTGGCCTTCGACGGCCGCTCCGAGCTCCGGCCCGCGCTGGCCGCTGAAGCACCGCAGTCCTCGCCGGACGCCAAGACCTGGACCGTGAAGCTGCGCGACGGCGTGCGCTTCCACGACGGCACCCCGTTCGACGCCGAGGACGTGGTGGCCACCTACAAGGCGGCGATCGATCCGGCCTACGCCTCCACCATCAGCTCGGACTACAGCATGCTCGCCGACGTGCGCGCCCTCGATCCGCACACCGTGCGCTTCGAGCTGAACATCCCGTACTCGGCGTGGCCGTCGAAGCTGGTGCTGGGCATCGTGCCGAACGAGAAGCTGGCCGAGCCGAAGCCGCAGGAGAACTCCGAGCTCAACACCAAGCCCGTCGGCACCGGCCCGTACAAGCTGGTCGACTGGCGGCAGGGCGACCAGATGACCTGGGAGGGCAACGGCGACTACTGGGGCGGCGCCCCGGCCGTCGACAAGGTCACCGTGGTCTTCGCCAAGGACGACAACACCCGCGCCCAGCGCCTGGCCGCCGGCGAGTTCGACGGCACGGTCCTGCCGCCGGTGCTCGCCGAGAGCGTCGCCCGCGACGGGTTCCGCACCGTCCACCACAGCACCGCCGACTACCGCAGCATCGCGCTGCCCAACACCCACCCGGCCGCCGGCGACCCCGCGGTGCGCATGGCGCTGAACCTCGCCGTCAACCGCGAGGGCATGATCAAGGCGCTGGTGGGCGGGCACGGCAAGCCCGCGTACGCGCCGATCCCGGAGTCGATGGGCGCCAGCTTCGAGCCCGCCGCCCGGTTCGACTTCGACCCGGAGCGCGCCAAGAAGCTGCTGGACGAGGCCGGCTGGCGGCCGGGCGCCGACGGCATCCGCGAGCGCAACGGCGTGCGCGCCCAGTTCACCGTCATGTACTTCGCCGACGACAGCCTGCGCAAGGACCTGGCCGTCGCGTTCGCCTCGGACGCCAAGGCGATCGGCATCCAGGTCGACCCCGCCGGGGTGGACCGCTCCGCGGTCGCCGCGCGGATCGGCGACGAGGGCATCGTGCTCGGCGGCGGGAACCCGATCGACCCCGACCCGCAGGCCTACAACAGCATCCACTCCTCGGTGATCGGCACCGGCACCTACAACAACCCCGGCCAGTACCGCAACGCCGAGGTGGACGCCGCGCTCGACGGCGCCCGCCAGGAGCTCGACCCGGGCAAGCGCGCGGAGCTCTACCGGCAGGCCCAGCGCGTCTACGTCGCCGACCCCGGCCTGGTGTACCTGGCCTTCATCGACCACAGCTACGTGATGCGCGAGGGCGGCTGGACCGGCTACCAGCCGTCGATCGAACCGCACGTGCACGGCACCACCTGGGGCCCGTGGTGGAACATCGAGGCCTGGAAGCCGCAGGCATGAGCCGTGCGATCAGCCGGCTGGTGCTGCGGCGGGTCGGGTTCGCGGTGCCGGTGCTGGTGATCGTGGCGCTCGGGGTGTTCCTGCTCGCCGCGGCCTCCCCGTTCGACCCGATCTACCAGTACTACGGCGTGGAGATCTACGGCGCCTCGGACGCCGACGTCGCGCGCGTGCGCGCCGAGCTCGGGCTCGACGATCCCGTGCTGGTGCAGTTCTGGCACTGGCTGAGCGGGGTGTTCGGCGGTGACCTCGGGGTGTCGCGGTCGTTCCGGCAGCCGGTGGCGCAGGTGCTCGCCGAGCGGCTGCCGTGGACGATCCTGCTGGCCGCGACCGGGCTGGCGCTGGCGGTGGTGATCGCGCTGGTGCTGGGCACGGTCGCCGCGTGGCGGCAGGGCGGCTGGGTGGACCGGTTCGTCACGGCCATCGGCCACGCGCTGGAGGGCCTGCCGCCGTTCGTGCTGGCGCTGCTGTCCATCGCGGTGTTCTCGCTGGGGCTGGGCTGGCTGCCGGTGGCCGGGCTGACCGACGCGGGGCAAGCCGCCTCGATCGGCCAGGTCACCAAGCACCTCGTGCTGCCCGCGCTGGTGCTGGGCATCTCGCAGTCGCCGTGGCTGGTGCTGCACGTCCGGCAGTCGATGCTGACCTCGCTGTCCGAGGACCACGTGACCGGTGCGCGGGCGCGCGGGCTCGCCGAGCGGGTGGTGGTGCTGCGGCACGCGCTGCCGACCGCGCTGCTGCCGTTCGTGACGCTGATCGGCGCGCGGATCCCAGAACTGGTCACCGGTGCGGTGCTGGTCGAGGAGGTCTTCTCCTGGCCGGGGCTGGCCGCCGCCGTGGTCACCGCCGCGACCGCGGTGGACTACCCGCTGCTGGCGGTCCTGACCCTGGTGGCGACCGCGGCGGTGCTGATCGGATCGCTGCTGGCCGACGTCGCCGCGGTCCTGCTCGACCCGAGGGTGGCCGCCGATGGCTGAGACGACCTTGCGCACGACCGAGGCGGGGCAGTGGCGGCCGGCCGGTCGATCCCGGACCGCCCGGGCGCATCCGAGAGCCCGGTTCTGGGGTTCGCTGGTGGCGCTGGCGGTGCTCGTGCTCGCCGCGTTCGCGGTGCCGGTGCTGTTCGGCAGCGAGTCCGTGCGCTACGACTCGATCCGGCTCGCGCCGAGCCCGGCGCACCCGTTCGGCACCGACTCCAGCGGCCGGGACCTGTTCGTGCAGTCGCTGACCGGGTTGCGGATCTCCTTGCTGGTGGCCGGGTTCAGCGCTCTGGTGTCCACTGTGCTCGGTTCGCTGGTGGGCGCGGTCGCCGGATCCGCCGGCGGGTGGGCGGACCGGTTGCTGATGCGCCTGGTGGACGTCGTCAACTCGGTGCCGCACCTGCTGCTGGGCATCGTGATCGTCGCGCTGTACCGGGGGAGCCTGACCGCGGTGATCCTGTCGATCTCGCTGACGCACTGGACGACGGTGGCGCGCATCGTGCGCTCCGAAGTCCTGTCCCTGCGCAGCCGCCCGTACGTCGACGCCGCGATCGCCGGCGGCTCGTCGCGCTGGCGGATCCTGGTGCGCCACCTGCTGCCCGCGATCGTGCCGCAGGCAGCGCTCTCCGCGGTCCTGCTCGTCCCGCACGCGGTGTGGCACGAAACCGCGCTGAGCTTCCTGGGCCTCGGCCTGCCGCCGCACCTGGCCAGCATCGGCAACATCCTCGGCGACGGCCGCGAGGCGGTCCTGCTTGGTGCGTGGTGGATCGTCCTGTTCCCATCGCTGCTCCTGGTCGCGACCACCCTGGCGGTCTCCGGCCTCGCAGCGACCTGGCGCGACCGGGTCGTCCCCCGCCGCCGATCGGAGCTGGCCCTGTGACCGGCGCGGGGCGGCGATTTCACGAGATATCAGCGTTCCGCTGGTTCGGGACCGGGCCGCATGCCACCCCTCGTGCCAACCGGAGTACTGCTCAACCGCACCTCAGGGGACCGTGATGCAACCCAGCCACAAGAAACCGCGAAACGCGAGATCGATTCCGGGCGTGACCACCACTGAAAATCGCGGAGAGGCGGGACAGCTGCTCGAACTGGAGGGGTTGTCGGTTCGGTTCCAGCTGGGGCGGGGGACGCAGGTGCGCGCGGTGACCGACGCGACGCTGCAGCTGCGGCCCGGCCGGGTGCTGGCGCTGGTCGGCGAGTCCGGTTGCGGCAAGTCCGTGCTGGCCTCGGCGCTGCTGGGACTGCTGCCCGGCAACGCCGAGGTGCGCGGAAAAGCGTTGCTGCGCAACGGGATCGAGCTGCTGTCCGCGCCGGAGCAGGTGCTGGCCGGGCAGGTCCGCGGGCGCGAGGTCGGGCTGGTGCCGCAGTCGGCGAGCACCCACCTGACTCCGGTGCGCACCGCGCGCAGCCAGCTCGTCGAGACCATCCGGGCCCTGGGCGGCGAGACCGACGCCGACGCCCTCGCCGAACGCGTCGGCCTGGACCCCGCCGCCCTCGACCGGTACCCGCACGAGCTGTCCGGGGGCATGGCCCAGCGGGTCGCGCTCGCGCTGGCGCTGGCGGGCGATCCGCAGGTCGTCCTGGCCGACGAGCCGACCACCGGGCTCGACCGGCCGCTGGTGCACCGCACCGTGGACCTGCTCGCCGAGGCCGCCACCGGCGACCGCGCGGTGCTGCTGATCACCCACGACCTGGCCGCGGCCCGACGGGTCGCCACCGACGTCGCGGTGATGTACGCCAGCCGCATCGTGGAGGCCGGACCGGCCGCTGAAGTGCTGGCCGAGCCCTGGCACCCCTACACCGCGGGGCTGCTCGCCGCACTGCCCGACGGCGGGTTCCGGCCGATCCCCGGCCACCCGCCGGTTCTGACCGAACTGGACCGCATCGAACGGGAATGGGGTTGCGTGTTCTGCCAACGCTGCCCGGACGTGCCCGGCTTCGCGCCGTGCACCGGTGATCCGGAGCTGATCGACCACGGCGGCCGCTGGGTCGCCGCGCACCCGCCGTGCTGAGCGCGACCGGCGTCGTCGCCGGCTACAAGCGCGGTGAACCGGTGCTCGACGGTGTCGGCCTGGACGTGCCCGGCGGCCAGGTGGTCGGCCTGGCCGGCCCCAGCGGCTGCGGCAAGTCGACCCTGGCCAGGGTGCTCGGGCTCCTGCACGAGCCGTGGGCCGGGCAGGTCTCGCTCGACGGCGAGCCCGTCGGCGGGTTCCGGCACGCCACGCCGAGGGAGCAGCGCGCCGCCATCGGCATCGTCTTCCAGCACCCGCGTCCCGCCGTCGACCCGCGGTTCACCTTGCGCGAGGTCGTCGCCGAGCCGCTGCGCGCCACCGGGACCGGCGGCGACGTCGACGAGCTGGCCGAGGAGGTCGGGCTGACCCCGGAGCTGCTCACGAGGCGTCCGCACGAGGTCAGCGACGGTCAGCTGCAGCGGGCTTGCCTGGCGCGGGCCCTGGCGCTGCGGCCGGGGTACTTGATCTGCGACGAGATGACCGCGATGCTCGACGCGTCCACCACGGCAGCGTTGGTGCAGGTCGTGGACCGCCGGGTGCGCGAGAGCGGGGCCGGCGTGCTCGCGATCAGCCACGACGAGGACCTGCTCGAGCACTGGGCGGCGCACGTGGTTCGCCTCAGTGGTGAGCAGGTGTGACAAGGTGGAGCAGTGCGCGGTTGCGGGGGACCGCTCGGCAAGTGACGACGGACCCTAGGAGTCGACGGTGAGCGAGGGCGAAGGCACCACCTTCATGCAGTGGCGCGAGCGGGCCCAGACCGAGGTGCGCGACGACCGGCCGAAGATGCGCGCGGTCTTCGTGACCGCCGCGGTCGTGGTGGTCATCGGCATCGTGGTCGGAACCCTGTTCCTGCTGCTTTCCTGATCTTCACGACTGTTCCCACCCCGTCCTGCGCGGCGGATCGGGAACAGGCACTTTGCACACGGGGACGTGCGTGCGGAATCCGGCTGAGCTCGGCTTTCGCACCCACGGCCTGCGGTAGCGCGCGGTCAACCGTCGAGCCTGGTGATCAGCAGCCGGGACACGCGGTGGCCCTCCATGGCCCGGACCGTGAAGCGGTGGCCGAACGCGGTCAGCGAATCGCCCTCCGCCGGGACCCGGCCGAGGCGGCTGACCACGAAACCCGCCACCGTGTCGAACGGTCCCTCCGGCAGGTCGATGCCGGTCTGCTCCGCGAAATCGCTGCGGTGCAGCATGCCGTCCACCTCGACGCTGCCGTCCTCCTTCGCGTGCACGGGCGACGCGCTCGCGTCGTACTCGTCCCAGATCTCGCCGACGACCTCCTCCACCAGGTCCTCGACGGTGACGATGCCCGCCGTCCCGCCGTACTCGTCGACCACCACCGCCAGGTGACCGCCGCCGCGGCGCCGCATCTGCGACAGCGCGGCCAGCACCGGTTTGCTCGCGGGCAGCGCGGTCACCGGCCGGATCAGGTCGCCGACCGTGCGACCGTGCGCGGTGGTCAGCAGGTCGCGGACGTGGATGAAGCCCACGACGTCGTCGGCGGTGTCGCGGATGACGGGGTAGCGGGAGTGCGGTTTGCCCGCGACTTCCTCGATCGCCTCGGCCACCGGCGCGGTCACCTCCAGGAAGTCCACCTCGGTGCGCGGCACCATCACCTCGCCGAGCACCCGGTCGGTGGCCCGGAACGCGTCGCTGAGCAGGCGGCGCTCCTCCACGGTCAGCTGCTCGTTGGTGCGCACCATGTCGCGCAGCTCCTCCTCGCTGACCTGCTGCTCGGACGCGCGCGGGTCGATGCCCAGCAGCCGCACCACGCCGTTGGTCGACTTCGACAGCAGCCAGATCACCGGCCGCGACAAGCCCGCCAACCGGTCCAGCACGCCGGCGGTGGCCAGCGAGACCGCCTCGGACTTCTGCAGCGCGAGGCGCTTCGGCACGAGCTCGCCCAGCACCAGCGACAGGTAGGACACGAACAGCGTCACCACGATCAGCGCCAGCGAAGCGGCCAGCGCGATCGGCAGCCCCCACCCGGACAGCACCGGTTCCAGGCGCACCGCGATGGTCGCGCCGCCGTAGCTGGAGGCGAAGAACCCGGCGAAGGTGACGCCGATCTGGACCGCGGAGAGGAACCGGGTGGAGTCGCCGCGCAGCTTCGCGACGCGCGCACCCCGCCGGTCGCGCTCGGCGAGCTTGCGCACCTGGCTCTCACGCAGCGAGACCAGGGCGATCTCCGCAGCCGCGAAGTACCCGCCGACCAGCACGAACACCAGCACCAGCACGATGTTCCAGACCACGCCGTCCACGCCCTGATTCTCACACCGGCCACGCGTCCGCACCGAAGCGTGGATGATGTGCCCAGGATCGGACGGAGAGGAGCCCGTGCCATGGCCATCCGCGGCATCAGCAAGGCAGTCGTCCCGGTGCGCGACCAGGAGCGAGCGAAGCGGTTCTGGAGCGAGACCGTGGGCTTCGAGGTCACCACCGACGCGCCCTACGACGACCAGGGCAACCGCTGGGTGGAGGTGACCGCGCCGAACGGCAGCTCCGTGCTGATCCTGAGCGCGAGCGACTCCGACCAGGCGATCTTCCCGGCGCACGGCGGAGTTCCGACGGCCACCTTCTTCCTCTACGCCGACGACGTCGAGCGGACCTACCGCGAGCTGTCGGCGAAGGGCGTGGAGTTCCCGGAGCCGCCGGTCCAGCAGCCGTGGGGCTGGTGGTCGACGTTCCTGGACAGCGAGGGGAACCGCTTCACCCTCCAGCAGGCCGAGGGCTGAGGATCTGAACGCCGCCGGCGTTTAGAGCAAGACCTGAGGTCAGCCGATCGAGCGCCAGTACTGGCGGCGCTTCGCGTCGCGCACGACGTAGCCGCGCTCGGCGAGTTCGGAGCGCAGCAGGGCGGCTTCCTTGCGGTCGCGCTTGCGCAGGGCGCGGGCGCGCTCGGTCAGCAGCGCGTTGATCCGCAGCGGCAGCTCGGAGCTGTCCTCGTCCCACAGCTGGTACGGGTGCGGATCCTTGTCGCGCCACGGGTAGCCGTGCGCGGTGAAGGCCAGCCGCAGTTCCTTGCGGTCCAAATCGGACTTCCGGCGGGCGAGTTCGGCGCCGGAGCCGTCGAGCACCACGAAGTCCTTGCCGTCGATGAAGACGGCGCCGACGTCGCCGCGCTCGAGGTGGTGCTCGGCGGTCCCGACGGCCATCGTGATCCGCTCCGGTGCGACGGTCACCGCGAGCCGTTCCTGCGCGAACAGCCCGGCGAACCCGAACCCGATGATCGCGCCGACCGCGATCGCGCCGACCGTGCCCCACGGATCCGGCACGGAGGCGGCCAGCTCGAACACGCCGTGGAACGGAACCCACGACAGCACGGCGACCCGCTCCGACACCAACCGCAGCAGGAGCACCAGCAGCGCCCCCACCACCGGGCAGATGATCCACGTGCCCCGCCGGAGGAACGCGTGCTGGACCACGGTGGTCGGACCGGATTCGGCAGCCATGCCCCCATTATCGCCAAGCCCCACCCGGGGCTCGCTCCCACGCCCCGTCGTTCGGCCTGGTAGGCACCCGTGAGCACTTTCCGGCGCCAGGGCCCCAGAAATTGCTCACGGCCCCTGGTCAGGACCCGTGAGTCCTTCGGGTCGCCGTGGCAGCCCAAAAGACGCACGGTCCCTGACCGGGCGCAAGGGAAGGCCCGGGGTGCCGCCACAGCGCCCCGGGCCTCGATCCCCTCTCCCTGTTTGGTCAGGCGCCTGCTTCCTTGAGCAGGATGTCCACCGCCGCGTCGTTGCGGGCGGTTTCCTTCTCGATCACGTCGGCGGGCGGGTAGAAGCCGTCCATACCGCCGCTGTCGGACGGGTACATCTCGAAGGTGTAGGCCAGGATCTTGTGCTGGGCCCACATCCAGTCGAGGATGTCGCCGTCGGTGACGTAGAGCGCGCTGGACTGCTCCGGGGTGTAGCCGTTGGTCTTGGCCATCTCACCGCCGACCTTGGCGAACCGGTCGTACTCCTCCTGGGTCATGCCCTCGGTGACCTGGTCCTGGGTGTGCCCGAACGGCCACAGCACCAGCTCGGAGTAGGTGTGGAAGTCGATGGACGCCTTGATCTGCTGCTTGCCGCCGACCACGCGGGAGTCGATGAAGTCGCGCAGCGCGGTGGTCTCCGGCGCCGACCACGCGGCCGAGCCGCGGTAGTCCTCGGCGTTCGGGTCCTCGCTGGAACCGCCGCAGCAGCCCCACTTGTAACCCCAGTTGCGGTTGAGGTCGGTGCCGGTGTCCTGCCGGTTCTTCCGCCAGCCCGCGAAGTTGCCGGATTCGATGTCGTAGGACGAGCCGTCCGGGTTGACGATCGGGATCACCCAGATCTCGCGGTTGTCGACCACGTCCTTGATCGCCGGGTCCGAGGCGTAGCCGTCGGTGAACCGGGTGGCGATGCGCAGGCACATCTCGGTGGTCAGGTGCTCCCGGGCGTGCTGGTTGCAGTCGAACAGCACCTCGGGCTCGTCCTCGTCCTTCCCGACGTTGTCGCTGATCTTCAGCATCGGGATGTCGCGACCCTCGAAGGACTTGCCGACGCTGGACTTCGCCGCGATGTCCGGGTGGTCGGCGACGATCTTGTCGAGCGCGGCGTTCGTCTCGTCGTAGGTGTGGTAGCCCTCGTAGCCGGGCGGGAACTCGCCGGGGGCGGCCTTGCCGCGGTTGACCCGCTGCAGCGCCTCGCTGATCCCGGTTCCGCCGTCGAGCGCGAACCCGGAGGCCCGGAGCCGGGCGGCCTGGTCGGGGGTGGCTTCCACGGTGGCCACGCCGTCGCGGACCCCGATGACCTGCGCGCCGGTCCGGTTGATCTCGGTGCGGCTGGTGCTGTCGGTGTTCGGAACGGTGTAGACCGCTGGTTCCTGTTCCTGCGCGGCGGCAGTCGGCTCCGCGGACACGCTGGCCTGGATCGGGGCCAGCAGGACCAGGCTCGCGGCGGCCGCCACGGCCGCTGCCTTGCGCCGTGAGCTGAACATCGGGTCTCCGATCGATCACTGGTGGTGATGTGGAGAGGTTGTAGGAGGCAACCGATGTTGGCAAGCCACTGGCGAACTATGGTCGCCCGTTAACGTTTTCCCGAATGGTGGACGCGTTGTGTGACCCCGAGCGGGTTCGGGCACAGCTCTCGGTGGTGGCGATTACCCTGGTTGGTGCAACCTCGAGGCCTTTGGAAGGACGCTCATGCTCACCCGTACCGACCTGCGCGGTCGCGTTCCGTCCACCGTCGAGCTGCGCGCCACGCTGCCGCGCGCCGAGATGGACGTGGAGCACGTGCTGCATCGGGTCCGGCCGGTGATCGAGGCGATCCGCGACCGGGGCGTGCCCGCGGTGCAGGAGTTCACCGAGAAGTTCGACGGAGTTCGACCGGAACGGGTGAGGGTCGGGGCGGCCGAGTTGCGCCGCGCGCTCGACGAGCTGGACCCGGCCGTGCGCGCCGCGCTGGAGGAGTCGATCTCCCGCGCCCGCAAGGTGCACGGCGACCAGCGCCGCACCGACACCACCACGCAGGTCGTGCCCGGTGGCACCGTGACCGAGCGCTGGGTGCCGGTCGCCCGCGTCGGCCTGTACGCGCCGGGCGGCCTGGCGGTGTACCCGTCCAGCGTGGTCATGAACGTGGTCCCGGCGCAGACCGCCGGGGTCGAGTCGCTGGTGGTGTGCAGCCCGCCGCAGGCGGAGTTCGGCGGCCTGCCGCACCCGACGATCCTGGCCGCCGCGCAGCTGCTCGGCGTCGAGGAGGTCTGGGCGGTCGGCGGTGCGCAGGCGGTGGCGCTGCTCGCCTACGGCGGCGAGGACACCGACGGCTCGGAGCTGGCGCCGGTGGACATGGTGACCGGGCCGGGCAACGTCTACGTGACCGCCGCCAAGCGGCACCTGCGCAGCCTGATCGGCATCGACTCGGAGGCCGGGCCGACCGAGATCGCGGTGCTGGCCGACGGCACCGCCGACCCGGTGCACGTGGCCGCGGACCTGATCAGCCAGGCCGAGCACGACCCGCTGGCGGCCAGCGTGCTGGTGACCTCCTCGCCGGAGCTGGCCGACGCGGTCGACGCCGAGCTGGAGCGCCAGGTGGCGCAGACCAAGCACGTCGAGCGGATCCGCACCTCGCTGACCGGTGAGCAGTCCGGCTGCATCCTGGTGTCCACTGTGGAGGACGGCATCCGGGTGGTGGACGCCTACGCCGCCGAGCACCTGGAAATCCAGACGGCGGAAGCGGAATCGGTCGCCGCGCAGGTGCGCAACGCGGGCGCGATCTTCATCGGCCCGTACGCGCCGGTGTCGCTGGGCGACTACTGCGCCGGTTCCAACCACGTGCTGCCCACCGGTGGGTGCGCGCGGCACTCCTCCGGGCTGAGCGTGCAGAGCTTCCTGCGCGGCATCCACGTGATCTCCTACAGCGAGCAGGCGCTGCGCGACGTGGCCGACAAGGTCGTGGCGCTCGCCGACGCCGAGGACCTGCCGGCACATGGTCAGGCGATCACCGCCCGCTTTCCCCGCTGACCCGAAGGTTGAACACATGAGTGACGTGCTCGGCGCCGAAACGACGCTGGCCGACCTGCCGCTGCGGGAGGACCTGCGCGGTCGGAGCCCCTACGGCGCACCGCAGCTGGACGTCTCGGTCCGGCTCAACACCAACGAGAACCCCTACCCGCCGCCGCCGGAACTCGTCGACGACGTGACCGCGGCGGTGCGCGAAGCCGCCACCGAGCTGCACCGCTACCCCGACCGCGACGCCAAGGCGCTGCGCGCCGACCTGGCCGCCTACCTGTCCGGCGCGACCGGGGTGCCGCTGGTGGCCGAGAACCTCTGGGCCGCCAACGGTTCCAACGAGGTCCTGCAGCAGATCCTGCAGGCGTTCGGCGGTCCCGGGCGCACCGCGCTCGGCTTCGAACCGTCGTACTCGATGCACCCGATCCTGTCCGCCGGCACCCGCACCGACTGGGTCCCGGCGCCGCGCCGCCCGGACTTCAGCCTGGACGGCGCGGAAGCCGCCCGGATCGTCGCCGAGAAGCAGCCCAGCGTGGTCTTCGTGACCAGCCCGAACAACCCCACCGGGCAGTCGATCTCGCAGGACGACCTGCGCGCGATCCTCGACGCCGCACCGGGCGTGGTGGTGGTCGACGAGGCCTACGCCGAGTTCTCCGCCCGCCCCAGCGCGGTCGAGCTGATCGAGCAGTACCCGACGAAGGTCATCGTCAGCCGCACGATGAGCAAGGCGTTCGCGTTCGCCGGCGGTCGGCTCGGCTACCTGGCCGCGGCCCCGGCGATGATCGACGCGCTGCTGCTGGTCCGGCTGCCGTACCACCTCTCGGCGGTCACGCAGGCCGCCGCGCGCGCCGCGCTGCGCCACGCCGACGCGACGCTCGGTTCGGTGCGGGCGCTCATCGACGAGCGGGAGCGGGTGGTGCGCGAGCTGGCCGCGATGGGCTTCTCGCCGGTGCCCAGCGACGCCAACTTCGTCCTCTTCGGACGGTTCGCGGACGCCCACCGCGCGTGGCAGCGCTACTTGGACGCAGACGTGCTGATCCGCGACGTCGGCATCCCCGGACACCTGCGGGTCACCATCGGCACGCCGGAGGAGAACGACGCCTTCCTGGCGGCCGGCAAGGCAGTGAGCGAGGAGATCGAGCAGTGACATTCCAGCCGGGAACCCGCATCGGCCGGGTCGAGCGCACCACCAGCGAGTCCTCGGTGCTGGTCGAGCTGGACCTCGACGGCACCGGGCAGGTCGACATCGACACCACGGTCCCGTTCTACGACCACATGCTCACCGCCCTCGGCACGCACGGCGCCTTCGACCTGAAGGTGAAGTCGACCGGTGACGTCCACATCGACGCCCACCACACGGTGGAGGACACCGCGATCGTCCTCGGCCAGGCGCTGCGCCAGGCGCTGGGCGACAAGAAGGGCATCCGCCGCTTCGGCGACGCCTGGATCCCGATGGACGAAACCCTCGCGCACGCGGCGGTGGACGTCTCGGGCCGCTCGTACTGCGTGCTGACCGGGGAACCGGAGCAGTACAACAGCTTCACGATCGGCGGCAACTACCCGTTCGTCCTCAACCGCCACGTGTTCGAGTCCCTGGCCTTCCACGCCCAGATCAACCTGCACGTCCGGGTGATCCACGGCCGCGACCCGCACCACATCGCGGAAGCCCAGTACAAGGCGATCGCCCGGGCCCTCCGCGCGGCGGTCGAACCGGACCCCCGATTCGCCGGCGTGATCCCCTCCACGAAGGGCGCCCTGTAAGGCGATGCCCATCCCGCCGCTGCGGCCTCCTGCTGCAGCGGCGGGATTTGTCCGACCGGCATGCCACGATGCATCCATGAACGTTGCTGACCGGACCATGCCCCCGCTGGACGCCGACGAGCGGACCACGTTGGAGAGCTGGCTCGACTTCTACCGCACCACGCTCGTGCAGAAGTGCGGCGGCTTGGCCGACGACCAGCTCCGCCGGGCGTCCGCGGAGCCCTCGCAGATCACGCTGCTCGGTCTCGTCCAGCACATGGCGGAGGTCGAGCGGAACTGGTTCCGCCGGGTGCTGGTGCAGGAGGACGCCCCGCCGATCTTCGACCCGAACGCGGACCCCGACGGCATCGACGGCGGTTTCGACCTCGCCGAGGACGCAACGCTCGACCAGGCCCTGTCCACGTGGCAGACCGAGGTGGCACGTGCCCGCGAGAACTGCGCGACCCGCGCCCTGGACGACAAGAGCCCCTTCATGGGAGCCCAGGTGACCCTGCGCTGGATCTACACCCACATGATCGCCGAGTACGCCCGCCACTGCGGCCACGCGGACCTGGTCCGCGAGCGGATCGACGGCGCCACCGGGGTCTGACTTCCCGCGCAGGCCGGACTTTTCGAGCCGGAGGCACCTTTTCGCCGCGAGGTGCGCAGATTCCGTTCGGCCGGTGCTCCGCGATTTCCCCTATCGTCATCCCTCCTCTGATATGACAGTGCGGAGAGTGCGTTGATCGGCACTTTCCGCACTGTCGTCAGAGAGGGAGTCCGGTGGCGCGTCAGGAACGTCCGCTGCGCGATTTCGCGGTGCTGCTCTACGGGGCGGGGCTCGGGTTCCTGACCAACCTGGCGACCAACAGCGCCGACGGCTGGGGGCCGCCGTTCGACCTGATCCGCGACCACTCGGAGTACCTGATCGGCGCGGGCGTGCTGGTGCCCGCCGCGTATTACGCGTGGCGGCAGCGGAAGCTGCACACCGAGCACGACTGGGACGCCGCGAAGCAGGGCAACCCGTACCCGGGGCTGCAGTCCTTCGGGCCGGATCACGAGAAGGTGTTCTTCGGCCGCGACCGCGCGGTCCGCGAGCTGCACGAGCGGCTGGAGGTGCCCGGCGGCGAGCCGGAGGACCGCTTCCTGCTGGTCGCCGGACCATCGGGTTCGGGGAAGTCGTCGCTGGTCAACGCCGGTTTGGCGGGGTTGTTGCGGCGGCGGAACTGGTGGCTGAGCGATCCGGTCGCGCCGGGCCGCGACCCGTTCGGCGCGCTGGTGCACGCGTTCCAGGGCGATCTCCCGAAGGCCGAGGGCGACGCGCTCGTCCGGGACCTGCGGGTGGAAGCGCAACGCGCGCTGGAGCGCTTGCGGCGCACCGACGAGCCGCGATCGACGCATCCCGAGGTGCTGAACGCGCTGCTCGGGGAGGCGGTCCGGCTGAACCGCCCGGCCGTGCTGCTGCTCGACCAGTTCGAAGAGCTCGTGACGCAGGTGGACGCCCGGACCCGCCAGGAGTTCATGGCCCTGCTGCACACCGCGCTGGCCGACCACCGGCGCCTGCACGTGGTGGCGACGATGCGCGCGGAGTTCATCGGCGTCTTCCTGCCGGAGCCCAGCGGCGAGCTGCTGCGCAACCCCTACGTCGTGACCCGCCTCAACCGCGCGGAACTCCGGCAGATCATCACCGGCCCGGCCCGCAAGGCCGGGGTCGAGGTCGAGCCCGAAGCGGTGGCGGCCATGGTCGACGACGCGACCGAAGCCGGCGCCGACGTCCTGCCGCTGCTGGCCTACCTCCTGCACAACCTCTACGCAGACTACGGCGGCGACGGCCGGATCACGTTGCAGGAGTATGTGGAATCGGGTCGCGTCGCCGAGGCGATCTCGTCCACCGCGGGCAAGGTCCTCGCCCGGCTGTCCCGCCAGTACGACGAAGCGCAGGTGATGCGAACGCTGCTGAGGTTCGTCTCCTTCGCCTCGCACACCGACGAACCGACGCGCAACAGCGTCCGCCTCGACGACCTGGACGAGGAGGAGAAGCACGTCGTCGAGGAGTTCTTGGAAGCACGGCTGCTCGTCGACGACAGCGAGGGCCACCGGGACCTCGCGCACGAAGCGCTGCTGCGCCAGTGGGAACCCCTGCGCAACTGCCTGGACCAGCAGCGCCCGCTGCTCCGCAAGCGCACCACCTTCCAGCAGCGGGCCCAGGAGTGGGAGCAGTCCGGCCGCCGCGGGGACCTGCTGCTCCCGGAGAGCCAGGTCGACGAAGCAGTCGAGGTCACGACGTCGGTCGAGTGCAGCGCGCTGCTCCGCGAGTTCTGCGCGGCATCGGTGGAAGCGCGGCGGAAGGCCAGGCGGAACCGGGCGATCACCGCGGCGCAGCAAGCGGATCTGGTGAAGGCCTCGAACCCGCAGCTGGCGCTCGCCGTCGCCCGGGAGATCGCCGAGCTCAGCCCGGGCGAGGTCACCGCGGCGGCGTTCTGGGCCCGGCTGCGCGACCCGTTGGTGTGGAGCGTGCGCCGCCACGCGAACCGCATCATGGCCGTTCGCTGGGACGACGAAGGTCGCTTGTGGGCGGTGGACGACGACGGCGTCCTGATGGTGCACGACATCGCTCAGGAGCAGCCCGTTCAGGTCCGCCACCTGCCGGGGAAGGGGCGCCAGATCGTGGCCCAGTGGACCAGCGGCAACGAGCTGATCTTCGGTGATGCCGAGGGCTTGAAGCGCTGGGACCTGGTGGCCGACGAGGTCGATGCCGTGGACCGGCGGGGCAAGGTGCGGCACCCGCTCTCCTGGTCTTCGGACGGGTGGCTCGCCTACGACTGCGACGGCCAGATGGTCGTGCGGGCGCCTGGCGAAACCGGCCCGCCCACTCCGCTGGGGAGTTCGGACCTCGTCGGGCACGCGGAGTGGGCTCCGACGGGGTTGCTGGCCCTCGGCGACAACAACGGTCTCGTCCGCACCTGGAACCCCGGAACCGGCGAGACGACCGTCGTTCACGAGCACGTCAGCGGGGTGAACTCCCTCTCGTGGTCGGAAACCGGTCTGCTGGCCAGCGCGGACGACCGGGTGGTTCGGGTGTGGGACCCCGAAACCGGTGAGACCGAGGTCCTGCGCGGCTGGGAGAACTCCCTCGTCGGTGCCACCTGGACGAGCCGCGAGCAGTTGGTCATCGGGATGGGGGCGCGCGGCAGCATCCGGCTCGACGTCTGGAACAGCAGGACCAAAGCGCTGCGCACGATTCGGCACTGCTCGGAGCAGGTGTGGGCGATCTTCCCCGCCCCGGGCGAGAACCTGCTGGTCTGCATGAGGTCCGGTTCCGCGGAGCTCATCCGCACCGACGTGAGCCATCACGTGGGGCACCGGCAGGGGGTCGCAGTCGCCGGTGGTTCCGCGCACGGCACCGACCTGCTCACCGTCGGAGCCGACGGCAAGCTCTGGCGGACGGGTGCCGAGGGGTCTGAGCAGCTCGGGCGCGATGCGCATTCCGGCGTCGCCGAGGTGCTCGCCTGGTCGGCGGACGGCCTGCTGGCCAGCGCGAGGTGGGAGTACAAGAGCCACAACGAAGTGCTGGTCTGGGATCGGCACCGGGCCGCGCCCCTGCTCGTGCAGCGCGGCAACGGCGAGATCACCGGCATCGCGTGGTCGCCGGACGGCTTGCTCGCCTGGGACGACGAGAACGAGGTGCACGTCTGGGATGCGAAGCGGCGCGAGTTCCGGGCAGTGCTGGAGTTCGCCGGGCGACCGGAAGCCCTCGGCTGGTCCAGCACCGGTCTGCTCGCGATCGGCACGACTTCCGGTGGGCTCACGACCTGGGACCCGATTGCGGGGACCGCGAGAGCGCTGCAGAAGGAGGACAACCCGCTCCGGGAGGTCGGAGCTGTCGCTTGGTCGGCGGCCGGAGAACTGGCCACCGGCGACTACAGCGGTGCGGTGCGGGTGTGGGACCTCGAATCCGGTGAGTCGACCTTGCTCGCCATGCACGCCGACGCCGTGAAGGTGGTGGCGTGGTCCCCGGACGGCCTGCTGGCCAGCGGCGGCGATCAGACGGTTCGACTGTGCGATCCGAGGAACGGGTGGAGCCGCATCGTCGATCAGCGGGACGACGATCTGAAGGTGCTGGCTTGGTCGACCGGCGGTGTGCTCGCCAGCGGGTGGGGCGAAGGCGCGGTGCGGATCTTGGAACCGGATGCCGGCGAGTCCCGCCTCGTGCACGAGCACCCGCGCGACGTCGATTCCCTCGCCTGGTCCGGTGCCGGGCAGCTCGCGAGCAGTTCCGGCACCCTGCGGAATCCGGTGCTCATCTGGGATGCGGACGAGTCCGCAACGCACCGGCCCGAACCCGCCGTCGGGACCACGCGGCTGGTCTGGTCCCCGGACGACGAACTGACCACTTCGGACGACGATGCCCGGATTCGATTGTGGTCCAAGGATTTTCGGCGGAGTCAGGTGATCCGGCAGCACGACGGTCCGGTCGGTGCCGTCGCGGTGTCCGGCACCGGTCTGGTCGCGTCGCTCGGCGAGGACGGCGATCTCCGCACGTGGGACGGGAAGACGGGCGAGAGCCGCGTGATCTCGGCGGGCGAAGTCGACATCAGCGCGCTGGCGTGGGACTCGGGCGATCGACTCGCGGTGGCGCGCAGGGACCGCGGCGTCGCCCTGTGGGATCCGGCGACCGGTGAGTTCACCGATCTGACGACTCGGATCGCGCGCATCAGCACGATGGCTTGGAGTGCGAGCGGTGTGCTGGCGATGGGTAGTGACGATTTCGTCGTCCGCCTCCGGGACCCGGAAACCGAGCAGATCCGGGAACTGCGCAGGCACACGGCCGTGGTGCGGGCACTGGTGTGGCTGGACGAGGACCGGCTGATCAGCGCGGGCGACGACGGCCTGCTGATCTGGGACGTGCCCGGCGAGCGGGTGCTCGTCATCGGGGACGCGGTGGAGGTCGCCCACCTGGCCTGGATGCCGGGTCGACCACTGGCCAGCGCGGACGACGAAGGCCGGATCAGCCTGTGGGACCCGGAATCGGGCCACGTCATCGCGACCTTCCACACCCACGAGGACAACATCACCGTGCTCTCCTGGCGGGACGACGGCCTGCTGATGAGCGCCGGTCGGGACCGCCGGGTGCTCACCTGGAACTTCGACACCGACACCGAATCCCTGCTCCGCGAAGCCGATGAACGAGGCGTCCGACCTCTCACCGACCAGGAACGAGCCCGCTTCGGCCTGGCCTGATCACCGGGAAGCGCCGTCGACCGGCCTGGTCGACGGCGCTTCCCGGCTATTCGCAGGCCACGCCGTCGTGATCCCGGTCCAGGCCGCTCCGGTACCCCGGTTCGCCGGCGTAGAGGGGAGCTGCACCGGCCTTCCTCGCTGCGGTGCAGTTCGGGTAGTACGCCGAACTGCTGTCCCCACCACCGGATTTCTCCTCCGGCGTCGGTGCCGGAGGTGGTGGCGGCGGGGGCTTCGGTGGTCCGTCGGGCTGGGCCAGCGTGCGCTGCGAGTCGTCCGGTGCGGGGTCGACGTGGTCGGGGTCGCCGTCGCCGTCGCGATCGGGCAGCGTCGGCCGGAGGTTCAGGTTCGCCGAGAGGCTGGGGTAGTCGAGCCCGGTCGGGCACGCCACGGCATTCGGTGAGACGTAGAGCGTGATCGTCGCCGGCGGGCTGATCGACGCGCCGGCTGGGAAGTTCGTGCCGCACACCAGCGTTCCGGCGATCCCGGTGACGTCGTCGGCGTAGGCGGCGACCACCTCGGAGGTGAACTCGCCGGGGAGCGCCTCCAGGGCCTGCTGCGCTTGAGACGTGGAAGTCCCCACCAGCGAGGGCATCGTCGGAGGCGGCGGAGCGGATGTGGTCGCCGGCTGCGTCGACGTCGTCGGCGCGGTGGTCGGGCTCTGGTCTGCGGTGGATCCACCGCACGAGGCGAGTGCTCCGGCTAATCCGACCGCGCAAGCACTGATCGTGAGATTCCTACGCGTTCGACTCATCCGGGGCAAATTACCAGCGAAAATCTCCACATGTAGCCCTTCTCGGGCACGAAGAGCTGAACGGACCAATCCGGCGCGTCCTCGGCAGTTCCGGCGAGCCGATTTCGCCGGAGGTGATCACGCAACGTGGTGCTGGGGGTGCCTGGCGTTACGCCGTTCGGAGGACTGGGGCGGTTCATCGGTGCGTCACTCCGGGGTCTCCCGTGCTTGGCTTTCGTCGAGCAACATTCCTCGCTGTGACTGAGGTTTCTCGACGTCGGGTGCTCGCCGGGGCCGCTGGTGCGGTCGGTGGCGCTGCCGTTGCTTCGCTGTTGCCACCTTCGCTGCACCGGGCCATGGCCCAACCGGTGCGCAAGGGCGGTTTGGACGCGCTCGAGCACGTCATCGTGCTCATGCAGGAGAACCGCTCCTTCGACCACTACTACGGGACCTTGCAGGGGGTTCGCGGGTTCGGCGATCGGCAGCCGCTCCAGCAGCCCGACGGCCGTTCGGCGTTCCAGCAGCCCACCGTCGGCGGCGAGGTGCTGCCGTTCTCGCTGCGGCAGGGGGCGGAGCGCGAGGGGCGGCCGGTCTCGGACATCCAGTACCTCGGCGCCCTCGACCACAGCTGGGGCGGTAGCGGCAAGGCCTGGGCGCGCGGCTGGAACAACGACTGGATCGCCGCCAAGACCGCCGCCACCATGACCTACTACGAGCGGCAGGACATCCCGCTGCAGTACGAGCTGGCGGACACCTTCACCATCTGCGACGCCTACCACTGCTCGGTCTTCGGCTCCACCAACCCGAACCGGAACTACCTGTTCTCCGGCACCACCGGTTACGAGCCGGGCAGCACGAAGCGCGCCGTCACCAACGCGGCCTACGACTACGACCACGCCGGCTACGAGTGGACCACCTACCCGGAACGCCTGGAGCAGGCCGGGGTGAGCTGGCAGATCTACCAGGAGTGGGACAACTTCACCGACAACTCGGTGGAGTACTTCAAGACCTTCAAGGAGATCGGGCACAAGGTGCTGGCCCCGGTCGACGGGAAGTTCCGCACCACCGAGGAGTTCTACACCGCTCTGTTCGACAAGCCCGCCGACGAGCAGGAACGGCTGCTCGCGCAGCTGGAAGCCGGGCGCAGGGCGCTGACCGACGCCGAGCGGAGCCTGTTCGACCGCGCGATGTACCGCAGCAAGCCGGGCACCCTCGTCCAGCGGTTGCGCACCGACATCGCGGCGGGCCGGTTGCCGCAGGTCGTCTGGTTGGTGCCGTCCTCGACGGACTCCGAGCACCCCAGCAGTTCGACGCCGGTCGGCAGCGCGAACCTGATCTACCAGGTCCTGGACGTGGTCGCGGACCCGAAGGTCTGGCCGAAGACCGCGCTGCTGCTCAACTTCGACGAGAACGACGGCTACTTCGACCACGTGCCGCCGCCGGTGCCGCCGAAGCCCGAGTCGGGGGAGGGCGACGACTACTTCGAGGGGCGGCCGATCGGCCTCGGCCCGCGGGTGCCGATGACCGTGGTTTCCCCTTGGACCGTCGGTGGTTTCGTCAACTCCGAGGTCTTCGACCACACCTCGGTGGTGCGGTTGCTGGAGCGCTGGACCGGCGTGCAGGAGCCGAACATCAGCTCCTGGCGGCGGGCCGCGTGCGGCGACCTGACGTCGGCGTTCGACTTCGACAACACCGCCAAGGCGCCCGAGCCCGCGAAACCGGGCCCGGTGCCCGCACCGATCCAGCGCTGGCACCCGAAACCCCCTGCGGATCAGGCACTTCCGGTCCAGGAGCAGGGCCGTCGGCCCGCCCGGGCGCTGCCCTACCAGCCGCAGGTCTCCGGAGCCGTGGACGGGGAGTCCGTGGCGTTGCGGCTCGGGAACGTCGGCGCCGCGTCCGCGCACTTCGCGATCTACCCGTACGCCGGGGAACTGCCCGAACCGGCCCACGTGGACGTCCTCGGCGAGCAGGTGGTGACCGTGCCGGTCCGCGACGAGTACCGCCTGGCGGTGCAGGGGCCGAACCGGTTCTGGTTCGAGCTGAGCGGAACGCGCGGCGGGAAGGCGGCGGGCGTCGACGTCCAGACCCGCCACACCGACCGGGGCCTGGCGCTGGAACTGCGCAACGGGGGGAAGCAGGACATCACCCTCCGCCTGCGTTCCGTCGGTTACACCGTCCACGAGGAGCAGGTCCGAGTCGCGGCGGGCGGTGCGCAGCCGCTGGACTGGCCGACGGACCAGGGCTGGTACGACGTGGAGATCACCACGTCCCAGGACCAGACCTACCGCCGCCGCATCACCGGCCGAGCCGAGAACGGCCAACCCGGCGTCACCGGCTGATCAGACTCGTGAGCGGCGATGGTGGTAAGAGCCACCAAAGCCGCGCACCTGCTAA
>NZ_JBEOVY010000103.1:0-21278 GCF_040295745.1 Saccharopolyspora sp. NPDC002686 | reverse complement strand
GCGATGCCGAGCAGGCGCGCCGCCGCTTCCGGCCGTTCCTGGGTGAACTCCAGGCACGCCACCTGCTCGGCGATGCCGGCGGTCATCGGCATGTCCCGGATGTCCACCGGCCCCTTCTCGTCGTCGCGGGTCAGGCCGGGGTGGCGATGACGATGCGGTTCTCGTCGTAGCCGAGGTCGCCGCCGACGTAGCGGCCGCCGCAGGTCACCAGGACCAGGCGGTGCTCACCGCCCTGGCCGAACAGCTCGCCGGCCCGGGACGGCAGGTCGTCCTTGTGCACCGTGACGACCTCCGACACCTGGTAGCGCCACTCCTCGCCGCTGTCGTCGACGACGGTCACCGGCTGGCCGGGAGCGGAGTCCCACAGCTCGGCGAACGGTCCGACCGCGCCCTTCCAGTTGACGTGCCCGGCCAGCACCGTCGCGCCCTTCGGCGCGTCGAGCCCGGCGCCCCACCAGGTCGCCTCGTCGACGCCGTCGGGCACCGGCAGCGTGCCGGACCGGTCGATCTCCTTGCGCACGAGCTCGGCCGTGCCGCCCTGCGGCAGCCGGATGGTGCCCGGCGGTTGTCCCGCCGGGACGTGCACCGGCTGCACGGGCAGATCGCGTGGAGCCGCCGCGGCGGCCCGGCCTTGTCCAGCGCGGTCCGCGGCGGTGGTGGTGGCGGGTTCGGTGACCAGGTTCCCGGCGACCAGCACGGCCGCCGCGACCAGGGCGATCACCGCGGCCGCCACCACGAGTAACAGGGAACGGCGCCGGGTCACTGCTTCCGCGCCCCGATCCGCCGGCGCAGCGCGAAGCCGGTCCCGCCGATCACGGTCACCGCGGTCAGGCCGGCGAGGCCGAGCAGCCCGGCGGGCACGCCGGATTCGGGCGTCGGGTCACCGGCCGGGATGCGGATCGGCACGGTCGGTGTGTTGGGCTTGTTGACCAGGCTCAGCTCCAGCGTCCGGCCGCCCTCGACGGTGCCGGTCACCGACGGCGGGTTGGCCTCGTCGAACGCCTCCTCGTAGCCCGGTGCGGGCTTGACCTCGACGATCTTGATCTCCTGCGGGGTCCGCAGGTCGGCGATCTCCGCGGTGCCGTCGTCGCCGGTGACGACCACGGCGGGCTGGCCGTCCTCGCCGACCAGCGGCGTCCCGTCCTGGCGCACGGCGGGGGAGCCGTCCGCGGCGGTCACCCGCAGCGAGACACCGGCGATCCCGGCCTGGCTCTCGGAGTCGGTCTTGCCGACCTTCACCACGCCCGGCGCGGTCACCGCGGTGGTCTCGGCCTCGACGGAGAGCTCCTGCTCGCCGCCGGTGGACACCACGCGCTGGGTGGTGTCGGGCTGGTTGACGGCCTGCCGCACGTACGGCCGATCGGCCGGGGCGGACAGCTTCCCGGTGATCTTCGGGTTCGGCCCGGTCGGGGTCACCTGGAGCTTCAGCGGGCTGCCGTCCTCCGGCGTGGTGACCGCGCCGTCGTCGCCGACGCCCTCGATCTCGACGTCGGTGGGGGACAGCTGCACCGGCACGCCGCCGATGCCCTTGCCGTCGGTGCGCTGCACGGTCAGCGTCCACTCCGCGGCCTGGCCGATGGTCTGCTCGCCCTCCGGGGCGGTCAGCTCCGCTTCCCACGGGCCGCGGTTCTCGCCGGCCTCGGCCTTGAACGACTCGACCTTGGCCTTGGCGCTCTCCGGGAGCTTGGCGAGGTGGGCGTCGGCGTCGTAGGCGATCCGGGTGAAGTCGTTGTCCGGGTCCAGGTCGGCCTGGCTGCGCGGCGCGGCGGTCCAGGAGTGCAGCAGGTGCGCCAGCGCGGCGGCCTCGTCGGGCGACTGCGTGTTGCCGTAGCGCAGCAGCAGGTAGGAGATGTCGGCTGCGGTGTCCTCGGGGATCGCGGTGCCCCACTTGGTCTTGAGCTCGTCGCCCGGCTGGTACTCCTCGCCGCTGTCCGGCGCGGTCAGCGCGAACTGCACGCACCACACCTGCTGGCCGTTGACGAGGTAGGACCCCAGCCAGTCGCGATCGGGTTCCGGGTTGTTCCGGTACGGCTGCCCGGGCCGGGTCTCGTGGCCGACCGCCTCCTGCGGGTCGGCGCTCGCGGCACCGGGGACCGCCAGCAGGCTCCCCCCGGTGAGCACGGCGGTGCCCAGCACCGCCGTGACCCACTTCTTGAACATGCGCATGCGTGCTCCAGTTCTGGTGGAAGTGATCCGGCGCCGCGCGTTCGTTCCGCTGAACCCCGACCAGGAATCGCGCAGCTGCCCAGCGCGATACTTCCGATCACTGAGCGTGGCGACAAGAGGTCATACGGTGGACGAGGATGATCACGCGGTGTGGAGAACCGGGCATTCGCGACGGGTTCTGATCACCCGTTGAGCCGAGTCGAGTGGTGGCGCTCACTAAGCGGTGATCACTGGTTGCACCGGTGCGAAAAGGTTGGCGACGCGATGTGATCGACATCGCGCGAAAATCGATACCGAGTAGTTTCCGGGGGAGATGGGGAGATCCCCGATCGGACGGTAAAGTCGGCTTTACCGAACCGGGAACCGGTCAGCGCTCCTGAGCGTTGTTCCGAGTGACGGCGCAAGCACGCCCAGGAGGATGAGTTGCGCACAACGAGCAACCCCGCGTTCCGCAACCTGCCGACGACCGGCGGTTACGCGAACTTCAACTACGGCCAGGGGCAGGCCCCCTCGCCCTTCGGCGAGGCGACCGCCGCGCCGCCGCAGGCCTCTCGGCCGATGACGATCGACGACGTGGTCACCAAGACCGCGATCACCCTCGCCCTGGCGGTGGTCACCGGCACGCTGACCTACCTGGTGGGCCCGTCCGCCGTCGCGCTGGCGCTGCCGGCCGCGATCATCGGCCTGGTGCTCTCGCTGGTCATCATCTTCAAGAAGAAGGTCAGCCCCGGGCTGGTCATCGCCTACTCGGCGGTCGAGGGCGTGTTCCTCGGCGGGATCAGCTTCATGTTCGCCAGGTGGGTCGGGAACCCGGGCATCATCATGCAGGCCATCGCGGGCACCATCGGTGTCTTCGCGGCCATGCTGGTGGTCTACAAGACGGGCGCCATCCGGGTCACCCCGAAGCTGACCAAGTGGATCATCGGTGCGGCCGCCGGTGCCGCCGTGCTGATGCTGGTGAACCTGATCGCCAGCTTCTTCACCGCGGGCGGCCTGGGGCTGCGCGACGGCGGCATGCTGGCCATCGGCTTCAGCCTGCTGTGCATCGGCATCGCCGCGTTCAGCTTCCTGCTGGACTTCGACGCGGCCGACCAGGCGATCAAGAGCGGCGTGGACGCCAAGTTCTCCTGGTACATCGCCTTCGGCCTGATGACCACCCTGGTCTGGCTCTACCTGGAGATCCTCCGCCTGCTCTCGTACTTCCAGCGGGACTGAGGAACTTCCCAGCGCGAAACGGGGCGCCGCTGTCCACTTCGGACGGCGGCGCCCCGTTCTGTTCGCGGTGTTGTTTTGCCTGGTAGGTGCCCGTGAGCACTTTGTGTTGCTATAGCACCCCAAAGTGCTCACGGGTCCTGACCAGGCCAAACGTTCTGCGCTGGCGGAACCCTCAGCTGAGGCGCTCGAGGACCATGGCCATGCCCTGGCCGCCGCCGACGCACATGGTTTCCAGGCCGAACTGCTTGTCGTGCCACTGCAGGGAGTTGATCAGCGTCGTGGTGATGCGGGCGCCGGTCATGCCGAACGGGTGGCCCACCGCGATCGCACCGCCGTTGACGTTCAGCTTCTCCAGCGGGATGCCCAGGTCCTGGTAGGACGGGATCACCTGGGCGGCGAACGCCTCGTTGATCTCCACCAGGTCGATGTCGCCGATGCCCATGCCGGCGCGCTTGAGCGCCTGCTTCGACGCCTCCACCGGACCCAGGCCCATGATCTCCGGCGACAGCCCGGAGACGCCGGTGGACACGATCCGCGCCAGCGGGGTCAGGCCCAGCTGCTTGGCCTTGGTGTCGCTCATGATCACCAGGGCGGCGGCGCCGTCGTTGAGCGGGCAGCAGTTGGCCGCGGTGATCCGGCCGTCCGGGCGGAACACCGGCTTGAGGCCGGACACGCCCTCCTTGGTCACGCCCGCGCGCGGGCCGTCGTCGGAGTCGACGACGGTGCCGTCCGGGGTGGTGACCGGCGTGATCTCGCGGGCCCAGAAGCCGTTGGCGATCGCCTTCTCGGCCAGGTTCTGCGAGCGGACGCCGAAGTCGTCCATCTCGTCGCGGCTGATGCCCTTGACCCGCGCCAGGTTCTCCGCGGTCTGCCCCATCGGGATGTAGACGTCCGGCACCAGGTCCAGGGTGCGCGGGTCGGTCCACGAGTCCGCGCCCTGCTCGGCGGTCTGCTGGGTGCGGGCCTGGGCGTCGGCGAACAGCGGGTTCTTGGTGTCCTCGAGCGAGTCGGAGTTGCCCTTGGCGAACCGGGAGACCATCTCGACGCCGGCGCTGATGAACACGTCGCCCTCGCCGGCCTTGATCGCGTGCAGCGCCATCCGGGTGGTCTGCAGGCTCGACGAGCAGTAGCGGGTGACGGTGGTGCCGGGCAGCTGGTCGTAGCCGAGCAGCACCGAGACCACGCGCGCCATGTTGTAGCCCTGCTCGCCGCCGGGCAGGCCGCAGCCGAGCATCAGGTCGTCGATCTCGTTCGGGTCGAGCTCGGGCACCTTGTCCAGCGCGGCGCGGACGACCTGCGCGGTGAGGTCGTCCGGGCGGAGGTCCTTCAGCGACCCCTTGCCTGCGCGGCCGATGGGGGATCGCGCGGTGGCGACGATGACTGCTTCGGGCATGGGAACTCCTTCGTTCGCGGTCGTGGGCGCGAATCGGTGACCTGCCGCGCGTGGCCCGCACGACTTGACCTACTGGTCGGTCACTTTAAGGCCGGATACCCCATCTTGGCGGTGATGGCAGTCACGGAACAAGAGCACAACCGACCGTTTGGTATGTCATGGCGCACGCCACGCGGATCGAGCCCTTCAGCGCGAGCGGCGGTGCAGGTGGCGGTTCAGGCCGGCCACGATGCGGCTGGTCGGGCGACGGGCCTCGGCCGCCTTGGACCGGGTCGGCGCAGCAGGCATCGGCCCGCCCTCCCACTCGCCGATCGCCGCGCACATCGCGGGCAGCAGGATCGCCGCCGCGGCCTCGTACCCGGCCGCCGACGGGTGGAACCGGTCCGGGCTGAAGAACTCGCTCGGCCGGGCCAGGAACTCCGGCGACAGCAGGTCGGCCAGCGGAACGGCGCGCCCGCCGGAGGCCTCCACCACCCGGCGCTGAGCGCGGCCGAGCGCCAAGCTCCACCGCCGCGCGACCGACCGCAGCGGCTGCGGGATGGGCCGGATCGCGCCCAGGTCGGGGCAAGTGCCGACGACCACGGCCACATCGGCTTCGACCAGCCGCCGCACCGCATCGCCCAGCAGCTCGGCGCACGCCGAGACCGCCAGCTTCGAGGTGACGTCGTTGGCCCCGACGATGATCAGCGCCAGCCTCGGCGGCCGCACCAGCACCGCGTCGACCTGCGCGGACAGCTCCTGCGAGGTGGTGCCGACGATGGCGCGGGTGGTCAGCGCGACCGGTCGGTCCAGCTCCTCGGCGAGCCCGCGCGCCAGCCGCACCCCGGGCAGTTCGGCCGGGAAGTCCACGCCCAGCCCGGCCGCGGACGAGTCGCCGAGCACCGCGAACTCCAGCGGCTCGACGTCGAGCAGCTCGTAGCGCGGCACCGGGCCGGTGCCGTCGGGCAGGTGGACGCCGTCGGCGCGCACCGGTTCGTTGCTCGGCGGACCGATCACCCGCCGCGCGTACTTGGACTGACCGTTGAGCAGCCCGTAGGCGGCGCCGGAGATCCCGCCGGCCGTGCCGGCTGCCAGCAGTGCGAGACGGAGCGCCTTCGCTGCGATCATGCGGCCCTCCCTGAACCGGGCCGTTCCGGGATCCACCGGTCGGCCGCGTCGAACGGGATGGGTCATGGTCACCCGCGTTCGCCCCGCGCGCGCGGCGAACGCTCCCGTTATTCGCAAGACGTCGGAGAACGCGAAATCGTTCCCGATCGGTGTGTCGCCGGGAAGGTCCGATGAGTTACCCGGTGACCTGCCGATTAGGCTCGACGCAACACAGCAGTTCGGAAGGATCGAGGACCGAACGTGGACTACGTCGAGCACGTCACCGACCTGGTGGGCAACACCCCCTTGGTGCGGTTGAACGCGGTGGCGACCGGCCAGGCGAAGGTGCTGGCCAAGGTCGAGTACCTGAACCCGGGCGGCAGCGTGAAGGACCGCATCGCGCTGCGCATGATCGAGGTCGCCGAGGCCTCGGGCGAGCTGAAGCCCGGCGGGACCATCGTGGAGCCGACCTCCGGAAACACCGGAGTCGGCCTGGCCATGGTCGCCCAGCGCAAGGGCTACCGGTGCGTCTTCGTCTGCCCGGACAAGGTCAGCGAGGACAAGCGCAACGTCCTCAAGGCTTACGGCGCGGAGGTCGTGGTCTGCCCGACCGCGGTTCCGCCGGAGCACCCGGACTCCTACTACAGCGTCTCCGACCGCCTGGTCGAGGAGATCGACGGCGCCTGGAAGCCGGACCAGTACTCCAACCCGGCCAACCCGGAGTCGCACGTGCACTCCACCGGCCCGGAGATCTGGGCGCAGACCGAGGGCAAGGTGACGCACTTCGTCGCCGGCGTCGGCACCGGCGGCACCATCTCCGGCACCGGGCAGTACCTGAAGAAGGTCTCCGGCGGGCAGGTGCGCGTCGTCGGCGCCGACCCGGAGGGCTCGGTCTACTCCGGCGGCAACGGCCGTCCGTACCTGGTGGAGGGCGTCGGCGAGGACTTCTGGCCGACCACCTACGACCGGGAGATCTGCGACGAGATCGTCGCGGTCTCCGACGCCGACTCCTTCGAGATGACCCGGCGGCTGGCCCGCGAGGAGGCGCTGCTGGTCGGCGGTTCCTGCGGGATGGCGGTCGCGGCGGCGCTGCGGATCGCGGAGACCGCCGACCCGGACGACGTGATCGTGGTGCTGCTGCCCGACGGCGGCCGCGGCTACCTGACCAAGGTCTTCAACGACTCCTGGATGGCCTCCTACGGCTTCCTGTCGCCGGACCACGCCGGTGGTTCGGTCGGCGACGTGCTGCGCCGCAAGGACGGCACCATCCCGGCCCTGGTCCACGTTCACCCGAACGAGACAGTCGCCGAGGCGGTGGCGATCATGCGCGAGTTCGGCGTCTCGCAGATGCCGGTGGTGCGCGCGGAGCCGCCGATCATGGCCGCGGAGGTGGCCGGCGCGGTCAACGAGCGGGACTTGCTGGACGCCCTTTTCGCAGGTCGCGCGAACCTCGCCGACCGGATCGAGGAGCACATGTCGCCGCCGCTGCCGACCATCGGCGCGGGCGAGGAGGTCAGCGCCGCGATGACCGCGCTGGCCGGGGCCGACGGCGCGATGGTGCTCATCGACGGGAAGCCCGCCGGCGTCGTCACACGTCAGGACGTTCTCGGTTTCATCGCCGGGCGATGACGAGTTGTTACGGAATGGCACTACGCTGCTGATCCATCAGATAGCGTGTGCTCTCGAATGCCCAGGCTTTCGCATTACGCCCCGAGGGAGTAGGACAACCCGATGAGCTCTCCGCAGCCGCCGGACGGCGGTCAGCAGGGTTCGGACCCCATCTCGAACCGGATGGACCCGCAGGACCCCAACCAGGCCGGCAGCGACGCGACTCAGGTCGTGAAGCCCGTGCAGTCGCAGGGGCAGGCAGCGCAGCCGCCGTCCGACTCGACGCAGGTCGTTCCGCCGTCGATGCAGCCGCCGCAGCCGATGTACCAGCAGCCCGGCCTGTCCGGCCAGGGCGGTGCGGCTGAGGCGACTGCGATGGTGCCGCCGTCGATGCAGCCCCCGCAGCCCATGTACCAGCAGCCGGGCACCCAGAGCCAGCCGGGCGGCTTCCCGGCCCAGCCGCAGCAGTCGGGCCCGCCGAGCGGCGGCTTCCCGGCCCCGCAGGCCCAGCCGGGCTACGGCGCCCAGCCCCCGGCGGCCTACGGCCAGGCCCCCCAGGGCCAGGGCAACAAGGGCCTGGCGCTGACCGTCGGTTGGATCGCCGCGGTCATCGGTGGTATCGCCGCGATCTTCTACCTGATCGGCACCTTCCTCCTCGGCAGTGCCTACGCGGTGTACGACCAGGCCAAGTCGTCGCTCGAGCAGCTCGGCAGCAGCACCGACGGCTTGCCGGAGCTGCCGTCGTACGGCCTGATGGTGACGATCTACATCGCGGTCACGATCGCTGCGATCGTGCTCTGCACCGGCGGCATCATGACCATCCTGCGGAAGAACGTGGGCCCGTTGCTGATCGTCGGCGCTGAGGCGCTGTACCTGATCTGCTCGGTAGTGCTCCTCTTCAGCGGGTACGTCCAGGGCGCCAGCATCATCGGAGCCATCCTGGGCATGCTCGCCGGCATCGCCATCGGTGTGCTGGCCATGCTGCCGGGTACCCGCGAGTGGGTCGCCGCTGGTGCGGGTGCCTCGGCTCCTGCGGCCGCCGGCGGCTACGGCGCGCCGCAGGGCTTCGGCCAGCCGGGTCAGCCCGGTCAGCCGGGCCAGTTCGGCCAGCCGCAGCAGGGCTTCGGCCAGCCCGGCCAGCAGCCGGGTCAGCAGCCCGGCGGCTTCCCGCCGCCCGGTGGCCCCCAGCCTCCCCAGTGGTGACCAGCTGAGCTGACGCGAAGCGGCCCCCGACCGGTCCGGTCGGGGGCCGCTCTGCGTTCCGGGGTCGAGTCGGCCGATCGGCCCACAGGTCGTACGCTGCTCGTCATGAGTGATGGCTTTGCCACCCGCGCGATTCATGCGGGGCAGGAGGCGGATCCGACGACCGGTTCGGTGATCGTGCCGATCCACGCCACGTCGACCTACGCCCAGGACGGGGTGGGCGGCATGCGCGGGGGTTACGAGTACTCGCGCACCGGCAACCCGACCCGCACCGCGCTGGAGCAGTGCCTGGCCGAGCTGGAGGGCGGTCGCCACGGGCGCGCCTTCGCCTCCGGCATGGCCGCCACCGACGCGGTGCTGCGCGCGACGCTGCGCCCGGGTGACCACCTGGTCATCCCGGACGACGCCTACGGCGGCACGTTCCGGTTGATCGACAAGGTCCTCACCAGCTGGGGAGTGGAGTACACCCCGGCGCAGGTGTCCGATGTGGACGCGGTGCGGGCGGCGATCCAGCCGAACACCAAGGTGATCTGGGTCGAGACCCCCACCAACCCGCTGCTCAACATCGCCGACATCGCCGCGCTGGCGCAGGTGTCCCGCGAGGCCGGCACGAAGCTGGTCGTGGACAACACCTTCGCCTCGCCGTTCCTCCAGCAGCCGCTGGAGCTCGGCGCGAACGTCGTGGTGCACTCGACGACCAAGTACCTGGGCGGGCACTCCGACGTGGTCGGCGGTGCCGTGATCACCTCCGACGACGAGCTGGCCGAGCAGATCGCGTTCCTGCAGAACGGTGCCGGCGCGGTGCCGGGCCCGTTCGACGCGTTCCTCACCATGCGCGGCGTCAAGACCCTCGCGGTCCGCATGGAGCGGCACAGCGCCAACGCGGAGCGGATCGTCGCCGCGCTGGCCGGTCACCCCAAGGTCTCGAAGGTCCTGTACCCGGGCCTGGCGGAGCACCCGGGCCACGAGGTCGCGGCCAAGCAGATGCGGCACTTCGGCGGGATGGTCTCGTTCCTGCACGCCGACGGCGAGGAGGCCGCGCTGGAGGTCTGCGCGCGCACCCGCCTGTTCACGCTGGCCGAGTCGCTGGGCGGCGTCGAGTCCCTGATCGAGCACCCGGGCCGCATGACGCACGCGAGCACCGCGGGCTCGATGCTCCAGGTCCCGGCCGAGCTCGTCCGCCTTTCGGTCGGCATCGAAGAAGCCGACGACCTGGTGGAGGACATCCTCCAGGCGCTTGGCTGATCTTCGAACGTTCGCGCGGGCCGTCCATCCGACCGGGTGGGCGGCCCGTGGTGTTTCAGCGCGCCAGGGCGGGTTCGCCGCTGCCCAGGTCTGCCGGGGGACGGGGGCTGATCGGGAGGTCGTCGGGCTGCAGGCAACCGCCGATCAGCTCGACCACGTCGTCGCGCACCCGGTAGGCGCCGGGGTCGTCGCACCCGGATTGCAGCACCGCGAAGACCGCAGCGCCGGACAGCGCAGCCGCCGTGGCCACGCCGGTGACCAGTGGGAGGACGCGGTTCGTCGAGGTCAGCTGCGACATGCGTCCTCCTGTCCGGTGGGTCTGCGGGGTGGTCCCGGGTCGCGGTGCTCGGCTGCCGGGAGTGCTCGACGGTCGCGCCCGGCCCCCTCCGCGACGCTGCGCCCGGCGCGCTGACCGGCCGCTCCTTCGAGGGTACCGAACGTGTTGCTCGAGTGACCGCCGATTCGCGGTGGCACGATTGGCGCATGCGGCTGGTCGACCTGGACCGGATCCGGGCCGCTGACGTCGAACTTGCCGGGATCGCGCGGCGAACCCCGCTCGAGCACTCCCGCGTGCTCGGTCAGCACCTCGGCGGCGACGTCTTCCTGAAGTGCGAGAACCTCCAGCGCACGGGCTCGTTCAAGCTCCGCGGGGCTTACGTGCGGCTGCGGGCGCTGGACGAGGCGCAGCGCGTGGCCGGGGTGGTCGCAGCCAGCGCCGGGAACCACGCGCAGGGTGTCGCGCTGGCCGCATCGCTGCTCGGGATCCGGGCGACGGTGTTCATGCCGGAGCGCGCTCCGCTGCCGAAGCTGGCGGCGACCAGGGCCTACGGCGCCGACGTCCGGATGCACGGCGCGGTCCTGGAGGAAAGCCTCGCCGCGGCGCGGGAATACGCCCGCCGCACCGGCGCGGAGTTCATCCACCCCTACGACCACCCGGACATCGTCGCTGGTCAGGGGACTGTTGGTCTGGAGATCCTGGCGCAGCTGCCGGAGGTACGCACCATCGTCGTGCCGACCGGGGGCGGTGGGCTGGTCTCCGGGATCGCCGCTGCGGTGAAGGCCGAGCACCCGCAGGTCCGGGTGCTCGGGGTGCAGGCGGAGCGAGCTGCGGCGTGGCCGGTCTCGCTGGCGGCGGGCAAGCCGGTGCGGTTGGCCGACACCCAGACGATGGCCGACGGCATCGCGGTCGCCGAACCCGGCCCGGTGCCGTTCGCGCACGTGTCGGAGCTGGTCGACGGGGTCCTCGCGGTCAGCGAGGAAGGGCTGTCGAGGGCGCTGCTGCTGTGCTTGGAGCGGGCGAAGCTGGTGGTCGAGCCGGCGGGAGCGGCGGCGGTCGCGGCGTTGCTGGAGCACCCCGAGCAGGTCGTCGGCCCGGCGGTGGCGGTGCTGTCCGGCGGGAACATCGATCCGCTGCTGCTGCTCCAGCTCATCCAGCACGGCATGACCGCGGCGGGCCGCTACCTGTCGCTGCGCATCCGCATCCCGGACCGACCCGGATCCCTCGCGGGCCTGCTGGCCAAGCTCGGCGAGCTGACCGCGAACGTCCTGGACATCGAGCACTCGAGGATCTCCGGGGCCCTGGCGCTGGGCGAGGTGGAGGTCGAGATCTCCTTGGAAACCCGAGGTCCGGAGCACCGGGAACAGGTGATCCACGAACTCGAATCCGCCCACTACACCATCCTCGCCAACCGCTGAGGTGACCGCAGTTTCAATTGAAACTGCGCTCTCCCGGCGTGTCGGACGCCCGACACGCCGGGAGATGTGGACAGGTGCCCCCTCCTGTGGAGAACTTCCGCAATTTCAATGGAAATCGGAGGTCCAATTTCCATTGAATTTGCGGAGATCCCTGGTCAGAGGTTGCCTCGGCGCTCTTGCTCTCGCTCGATTGCTTCGAAGAGGGCTTTGAAGTTGCCCTTGCCGAAGCCGAGGGAGCCGTGGCGCTCGATCAGCTCGTAGAACACCGTGGGGCGGTCGCCGATCGGTTTGGTGAAGATCTGCAGGAGGTAGCCGTCCTCGTCGCGGTCGACGAGGATGCCGTGCTCCTTCAGCGTCTCGATCGGCACCCGCACCTCGCCGATGCGCGCGCGCAGCTCCGGGTCGTCGTAGTAGGCGTCCGGCGTGTTCAGGAACTCCACGCCGGCGGCCCGCATCGCGGTGACCGTCTTGATGATGTCGCCGGTGGCCAGCGCGATGTGCTGGCAGCCGGAGCCCCGGTAGAACTCCAGGTACTCGTCGATCTGCGACTTGCGCTTGCCCGCGGCCGGCTCGTTGAGCGGGAACTTGACCCGGTGGTTGCCGTTGGCCACCACCTTGCTCATCAGCGCCGAGTAGTCGGTGGCGATGTCGTCGCCGACGAACTCGGCCATGTTCACGAAGCCCATGACCCGGTTGTAGAACTCCACCCAGGTGTTCATCTGGCCGAGTTCGACGTTGCCGACGCAGTGGTCGACGGCCTGGAACAGCCGCTTGGGCGAGTCCGCGGGCTTGACGTAGCTGCCCCGCTGCTCGACGTATCCGGGCAGGTAGGGGCCGGTGTAGCGGCTGCGGTCGAGCAGCGTGTGGCGGGTCTCGCCGTAGGTGGCGATCGAGGCGGTGCGGACTGTGCCGTGCTCGTCGGACACGTCGTGCGGTTCTTCCAGCACGGTCGCGCCCTGCGCCCGCGCGTGCTCCACGCACTTGTCCACGTCGAGCACGTCCAGGGCCAGGTCGACGACGCCGTCGCCGTGCCGCCGGTGGTGGTCGGCCAGCGGGCTGTCCGGGTCGACGGCGCCTTTGAGCACGAAGCGCGCCGAACCGGACTTGAGCACGAACGCCTTGTGGTCGCGGTTGCCGTTCTCCGGTCCGGAGTAGGCGACCAGTTCCATCCCGAACGCCACCTGGTAGAACAGCGCGCTCTGGGTGGCGTTGCCGACGACGAACACCACCGCGTCGAGCGCCCTGACCGGGAACGGGTCCTTCGCGTCGTCGTGCTCGACGAGACCGATGAGGCGGCGCATCTGGTCGAAGGTCACGTCGTCGAGCTGTTCGGTCTGACTGCCGTGGTTGACGGTGCCGGTCACGATGGCCTCCCCCGGTTCGCTCCATCGGTGATGAGCTCAGCGTGCGCGGACAGGTCATCCTGGGCAACAGCGGTTGATTCCGGTGCGCAATCTGACCAGTATTCGATCGGAACTACTGGTTGGATCGGTCAACCTGAGCAGGAGATGTGACGTGGCTCCCAATGTCGAGGGTCTGGACGCGCTGGACGCGCGCCTGCTGCTGTTGCTGGCCGACGAGCCGCGCTTGGGCGTGCTGGAGTGCTCCCGCCGGCTGGGCGTCGCGCGCGGCACCGTGCAGGCGCGGATGGACCGGCTGGTGCAGCGGGGAATCCTGCTGGGCTTCCCGCCGGACCTGGACCTGGCGGCGATGGGCTACGGCCTGACGGCCTTCGCGGTCCTGGAGATCGCCCAGGGGCACCGGGGGGTGGTGGCCGAGCAGCTGGCCGCGATCGACGAGGTGTGCGAGGTGCACGCGACGACCGGGCAGGGCGACTTGTTCGTGCGCATGGTGGCCCGCTCCAACGCGGATCTGCAGCGGGTGATCGACGAAGTCGTCAGCGTTACCGGAGTGCGCCGCACATCGACGTCGATCGCTCTCTCCACCCCGGTTCCGCCCAGAGTCCGCCCGCTCTTGGAACGCCTCGCGGAAACGGGGGAATAAAGCACCGCGGGTGCCCGAAGTGGGGAACCCGCGGTGCAAGATTCGTTGAGTTCTCTGCAGAACTCGCTTTTCTCCTGTGCTTTAGCGCAACCGCTATCCGGTGCGGGAAAGTCAGCCGTTGAAGGGCTCGGCCTTGACCAGGGTGACCTTCATCGAGCCGCCGTTGGGCAGCTCGTACTCGCGGGTCTCGCCTTCCTTGGCGTCCAGCAGGGCCTGGCCCAGCGGGGAGCTCGGGGAGTAGACCTCCAGCTCTCCGTGCGCGCCCTCCTCGCGGGTGGCCAGCAGGAACTTCTCGGTCTCGTCCTCGCCGTCGTAGCGGACGGTCAGCACCGAACCGGGGCGGGCCACACCGGACTCGGTGGGCACGTCACCGACCTTGGCGGTGCGCAGCAGTTCCTGCAGCTGGCGGATGCGGGCCTCGATCTGGCCCTGCTCCTCGCGGGCGGCGTGGTACCCGCCGTTCTCGCGGAGGTCGCCCTCCTCGCGGGCCTCGTTGATCTTCGCGGCGATCACCGGGCGGTTGGCCACGAGCTCGTCCAGCTCACCCTTGAGCCGGTCGTAAGCATCCTGGGTCAGCCAGGTCACCTGGGTCTCGCTCACGGTCACCACTCCTCGTCGACTGCGTCCCGCGACTCCTCGCGGGCCAATTGCATTTCCGCGCTATTTCTGGGCTCGATGGCCAAGTAACGGAAAAACACGGCCCGCGCGGGGCCGTGCCTGTGCTCGACGATAGCACGAACCTACACGCCGAGGGGCTGCATTTTCCCAGCGCCCGGCGTGGAACGCTTGTCTTCACCCAGTTGGCCGTAGGTGGTTGGACAAATATTCAGGAACGTTGTAGGTGCAGCCGTACACCTCCCCGGTGGCCGGTTGGGAGGACGTGCGCACCACAGTCTCCTGCCTGGTCACGCCATCCGCTGGTTGGATGAGGACTTCCTTGCGGCCGACCTCCAGGCCGGACTTCGCCCGGGAGCGCACCACGCACTCGGCGGGGCGCTGCGGATCGTCGCGCTGGACCTCGACCACGATGCGGACGGACTGGTCGTCGATGATCTCGAAGGCGACCTGCTTGCCCTCGATGGGAGCGGTGCCGAGGTTCTGGTAACCGACGTAGGTCGCACCGAGCAGGACGACGAACACGACCGCGAAGAGCAACCAGCGGAGCCCGGGGCGCGGTCGCTTTTTCGCGCGCGCCCCGTACCGGTCCTCGGGGATCTGCGGGTGCGTCACCGGCTCGGGAAGCCTTTCGCCTGCGGTCTGGCCGAGCCCCGCTTGTGGGGGCTGGCACTCGGTGCATCGGGCCCACCGGGAACAATGGAGCCCGACATCCACGTTAAGTATCCCTGGGGCGTCCTGCGGCCTGTGAGCGGGGCCGTGTTCAGGAGAGACGCTGCACGAGCATGGAGGGGACCACCGGGCGATGGCGGACAAGCTGCGGCTGATGACGGTGCACGCGCACCCGGATGACGAGTCCAGCAAGGGTGCGGCGACCACCGCGCGCTACGTGGCCGAGGGGCACGAGGTGATGGTGGTCACCTGCACCGGGGGTGAAGCGGGCAGCATCCTCAACCCGGCCATGGACCGGCCGGAGGTGGTCGAGAACCTGACCGAGGTCCGCCGCCAGGAGATGGCCACCGCGGCCGAGATCCTCGGCGTGCAGCACCGCTGGCTGGGCTTCGTCGACTCCGGCCTGCCGGAGGGCGACCCGCCCCCGCCGCTGCCGGAGGGCGTTTTCGCGACCACGCCGCTCGAGGTGTCGACCCGCGAGCTGGTGAAGGTCATCCGCGAGTTCCGCCCGCACGTGGTGATCACCTACGACGAGAACGGCGGTTACCCGCACCCGGACCACATCCGGTGCCACGAGATCTCGGTGGCGGCTTTCGACGCCGCGGGTGACCCCGACCTGTACCAGGACGCCGGGGAGACCTGGCAGCCGCTGAAGCTGTACTACTCGCACGGCTTCTCCCGCAAGCGCATGCACCTGTTCCACGAGGCGCTGCTGTCGCGGGGCATGGAGTCGCCCTACGGCGAGTGGCTGGCCAAGTGGGATTCGTCGCGCCCGGACCCGGACGAGCGGGTCACCACGCGCGTCGTGTGCGCCGACTACTTCGAGCAGCGCGATGACGCCCTGCGCGCCCACGCGACGCAGATCGACCCGACCAGCCGGTGGTTCGCGGTGCCGCTGGACATCCAGCAGGAGCTGTGGCCGACCGAGGACTACGAGCTGGTCCGCTCCCTGGTCGACACCACGTTGCCGGAGGACGACCTGTTCTCCGGTGTGCAGGAGAAGGTGTGCGCATGACTGCCCAGGAAACGGCGGCCTACGTGATCGCGCAGGCCCCGGTACCGCCGAACGACCCGGGTGGCCAGGGCGAGGACTTCGGCAAGTCCTCCCCGGTCGGCCTGGTCCTGCTGATCCTGTTCGCCATCGCGGTGGTCTTCCTGATCCGCTCGATGACCAAGCACCTCCGCAAGCTCCCGGTCTCGTTCGACGAGGAGAAGGCGGCCGCGGCAGCGCCGGCGAAGGTCAAGCGAGCCGAAGCGGCGAAGGCGAAGGCGGAAGCCGAAGCGGCGTCGGAAGGCGAAGCCCGGTCCGAAGCCGAGCCCAGCGAGGCGAAGCAGGGCAAGGACGAAACCCCCTAGCGGGGGCTGAAGAGCGGGGCCGTCCGGGACTACCGGGCGGCCCCGCTCTCGTCTCACCCGTCGGTCGCAGCTGCTGAAGCCCTTTGAACAGCCCGGACGACGGATCAGTCGCCGTGGACCCGGGTGAAGGCTTCGCGGTGGTGCTCGCGGATGCGTTCGCCTGCCGAGGGGTCGGTGACGTCCAGTTCCGCCGAGCCGGTCAGGGGCCAGGTCGGTTGGTCGCCGGTCAGGGCCCAGGCCGCTTGGCGGGCTGCGCCGAGGGCGACGTACTCCGCGGGGGCGGGGACCGTGACCGGGACGCCGAAGACCTGGGGTGCTGCGACCTGGACCGCCTTCGACTGGGCCGCACCGCCGATGAGGAGCACCCGGCGGACCTCGACGCCTTGTTCGCGGAGGGCTTCGACGCCTGCTGCGAGGCCGCAGAGCATTCCTTCGACCGCTGCCCGGGCCAGGTTCTGCGGGGTCATGTTGTCGCGGCGCAGGCCCATGAGGGTGCCGCTGGCGTTCGGCAGGTTCGGGGTGCGCTCGCCGTCGAGGTACGGCAGCAGGACGAGGTCGTCCGCTCCCGGCTCGGCCTGGCACGCCAACCGGTCGAACTCGGCCATCTCCACGCCCAGCAGCGCGGCCGTCGAGGTGAGCACCCGGGCCGCGTTGAGCGTGCACACCAGCGGCAGGAACCGCCCGGTGGCATCGGAGAACCCGGCGATCGTGCCGGTCGGGTCGGCGCTCGGGCGGTCCGCCGAGGCGAACACCGTGCCGCTGGTGCCCAGCGACACCACGACGTCACCAGGGCCGATCGCCAAGCCCAGTGCGGCGCCCATGTTGTCGCCGGTCCCGGCCGACACGAGCTTGCCGTCCGGGGTGTGACCTGCGGTTTCGGCCGGGCCGAGGACTCGGGGCGTGCGGGGGTTGCGGCCGCCGAAGGCGGTGGCCAGCACGTCCGGGCGGTAGCGGCCCTCGCGCGGCGACCAGTAGCCGGTGCCGGAGGCGTCGCCGCGGTCGGTGACCAGCTCACCGGTCAGGCGCCAGGTCAGCCAGTCGTGGGGGAGCAGGACGTCGGTGACCCGGTCGGCCAGCTCCGGCTCGTGCTCGGCCATCCACCGCAGCTTGCTGACCGTGAAGCTGGCCACCGGCACCAGACCGACCGCGTCGGCGCAGGCCTGCGCTCCGCCGAGCTCCTCGGTCAGGTCGAGCGCGGCCTGCGCGGAGCGGTTGTCGTTCCACAGCAGCGCCGGGCGGACCACCTCACCGCCTTCGTCCAGCGCCACCAGGCCGTGCTGCTGCGCTGCGACACCGATGGCGGCCACGTCGTCGAGCAGTCCGCCGGTGGCGGTGGTGAGCGCTTCCCACCAGTCGCCCGGGTCGGCGACCGTGCCGTCCGGGTGCGGTGCGCGGCCCTGCCGCAGCACCTGACCGGTCTCGCTGTCGCACACCACGACCTTGGTCGACTGGGTGGAGGAGTCGACGCCGGCGACCAGGCTCATCGAGCGCCCTCCTCGGCCGAGCGGGCCGGGCTGTCAGCTGAGCGCATCGGTTCCCCCGTCTGGCTCGGGTATCGGCACGACGCGCACCTCGGTGTCGAAACCGCGCAGCGCGTCCAGTTCCGCCTCCGGTGTGGCGGCATCGGTGATGACCAGGTCGTAGGCGCCCACGTCGCCGTGCGCGAACGGGGACGTCCGGCCGAACTTGGAGTGGTCGACCAGCAGCACGTTGCGCTCCGCGCGCCCGACGATGCGCTCCTTGATCTCGGCGTAGTCCCGGACCGGGTGGAACAGGTGGCCCTCGGTGACCGTCGTGGCCGATACGAACGATACGTCGGCGCGCAGCCCGGACAGCGCCTCCAGCACCTCCGGGCCGGTGCACGAGTCGAACTCGGCGCGGTAGCGGCCGCCCAGCAGCCCCACCTCGTGCCCGGCGCCGGCGAGGATCTTCGCGACGGTCAACGAGTTGGTGAACACCCGCAGCGACTCGACCTCCGCGACCCGGCGGGCCAGCGGGAACACCGTGCTGGAGTCGTCGATCAGCAGCGTCATGCCCGGCTCGACCTCGGCGGCGCCCGCGGCGGCCAGCGCTTCCTTCTCGGCGACCTGCAGGCTGACCCGGAAGCGCGTCGCGGTCTCCAAGGTCAGCGACGGGTAGGCGGTCACCCGGCCGCGCAGCTTGCGCACCAGCCGCCGCTCGACGAGCGCGTCGAGGTCGCGGTGCATCGTCATCAGGCTGACCTCGAAGTACTCAGCGAGATCGGTGATGCGGACCTCGCCGTGCTCGACGACCCGCCGCAGTTCGTCCTGCCGCCGCTGCTCGACGACGGCGTCCGGCGGCCGTGCCCTGCCCACCACGGCTACTCCCCGCGCATCGTCTTCGTCGACGTCAAAACCGCTCCCGAGGTCGCTCTCGCTCTTAACACATTTTCTGAGAAGTCCTCGTCCTACTCAAGCACGTCCAGGTATCGGAAGGAGGTTCAGCCCCAGGACGCGCGAGCGAGCACCGGGTTGCGCCGGAGTGGGCAATCAGACGATCGGGGTGATGTCGGCAACCGCCACCACGCCGAGGCGTCTTCCGGGGTGAAAGGAACGAACCGCAGAGATCAACAGTGGAGCCTTTCCATGAGCACGTTCTTCCGCCGCAGTGCGTTCGGTGCCTCGCTCGCGGTCGCCGCGATCGCCGGGTTCGGGTTCAACGCGTCCCAGGCGCTCGCGACGCCGCCGCCCCCGCCGCCGAGCGCCTGCGGGATCAGCGGCTCCTCCGGGACCATCGCGCAAGCCGACAGCACGGCGGGCCACACGCACTACCGCGTCACGCTAACGGCCAACGAGGGAACCTCGGCGTGCACGTTGTCCGGTTGGGCCGTCGAACCGACGTTCTTCCTCGGCAAGTCGCCCGTCGACGTGCAGCCCCAGCCCTACGGGCAGCCCGAGGACGTCGCCTTCGGCCCCGGATCCCCGGTCCACTTCGACGTCCAGGTGCCCAACAGCGGTGACGCTGATCCCGCCGACCGCGTGATCTTCGAGCTCCCGGAGCTGGACGGCCCCGAGGGGACCAACGGCTGGGCGGTCGGCGACATCGCTGTCGGCGCAGGCACCCAGATCGGCCCGATCCAGCCCGGCGCCTGAGGCCCGGTCGCTGCGGGCGGGCCCGGTCGTGATCGGGCCCGCCCTGTGGTGGGGCGCCGGGGCCGAGTGGGAGGCTGGGCGCATGGCTAACCGGCTCGCGGGCGCGACCAGCCCCTACCTGCTCCAGCACGCCGACAACCCGGTCGACTGGTGGCCCTGGTCGCCGGAGGCGTTCGCCGAGGCCCGGCGCCGCAATGTGCCGGTCCTGCTGTCCGTCGGGTACGCCGCCTGCCACTGGTGCCACGTGATGGCGCACGAGTCCTTCGAGGACGCCGAGACCGCTCGGCTGATGAATGAGCACTTCGTCAACGTCAAGGTGGACCGCGAGGAGCGGCCGGACATCGACGCGGTCTACATGGAAGCCACCCAGGCCATGACCGGGCAGGGCGGCTGGCCGATGACCTGCTTCCTCACCCCGGACGGCGAGCCGTTCCACTGCGGCACCTACTACCCGGTGTCGCCGATGTCCGGGATGCCGTCGTTCCAGCAGCTGCTGGACGCCGTGGCGCAGGCCTGGAGCGGTCGCGGCGACGAGGTCCGCAAGGCCGCGAGCCGGGTGGTCGAGCAGCTGTCCGCGCAGCGCGCGCCGCTCCCGGAGACCATCTTGGACGACGAGGTGCTGGCCGGGGCGGTCTCCCGGCTGCACGCCGAGTTCGACGCCGCGCACGGCGGGTTCGGCGGCGCGCCGAAGTTCCCGCCGTCGATGGTGCTGGAGTTCCTGCTGCGCCACCACGAACGGCTCGGCGAACCGGGCAGCGGGCATTCGGCGCTGGAGCTGGCCAAGGACACCGGCGAAGCCATGGCCCGCGGCGGCATCTACGACCAGCTCGCGGGCGGGTTCGCGCGCTACGCCGTGGACAACGCCTGGGTGGTCCCGCACTTCGAGAAGATGCTCTACGACAACGCCCTGCTGCTCCGCGCGTACGCGCACCTGGCGCGGCTCGGCGATCCGCTCGGCGAGCGGGTGACCCGCGAGACCGCCGAGTTCCTGCTGACCGACCTGCGCACGCCGGAAGGCGGCTTCGCGGCATCGCTGGACGCCGACACCGAGGGCGTCGAAGGCCTGACCTACGTGTGGACGCCGGACCAGCTGCGCGAGGTGCTCGGGGCGGAGGACGGCGACTGGGCGGCGGAGCTGCTGGAGGTGACCGAGGAGGGCACCTTCGAGCACGGCGCCTCGACCTTGCAGCTCAAGCGCGACCCGGACGACGCGGCCCGCTGGCGGCGGGTCCGCGACAGCCTCCGCGAAGCCCGCGACCGCCGTCCGCAGCCGGGCAAGGACGACAAGGTCGTCACCGCCTGGAACGGCATGACCATCTCAGCGCTGGTGGAAGCCGCCGCCACGCTCGACGAACCGGCCTGGCTGGACGCGGCTGCTGCTGCCGCTGACCTGCTGCTCTCGCTGCACCTGGTGGACGGCCGGCTGCGCCGGACCTCGCGGAACGGGGAGGTCGGGACCGCCGCGGGTGTGCTCGAGGACTACGGCTGCTTCGCGGAGGGCCTGCTCTCGCTGCACCAGGCCACGGCCGACCCGCGCTGGCTGGACGCGGCCTGCGAGCTGCTCGACACGGCGCTGGACCAGTTCGCCGACACCGAGCACCCGGGAACCTTCCACGACACCGCGGCCGACGCAGAAGCGCTGGTCCGCCGCCCCTCCGACCCGACCGACAACGCGAGCCCCTCCGGGGCCGCTGCGCTCACCTCCGCCCTGCTCACCGCTGCCGCGCTCGCCGGCCCGGAGCGCACAGCGCGCTACCGCAGCGCTGCGGAGCAGGCGCTGTCACGCGCCGGACTGCTCGCGCAGCGCGCTCCCCTTCCGCGCCTACTGCTACAACGAGCTGGCGGAGAACCGCTGGATGCTGGCCTCCGCCGAGCGCTTCGCCGGCAAGCCCGGCGTGCCGTCGGTG
>NZ_JBEOVY010000102.1:0-21436 GCF_040295745.1 Saccharopolyspora sp. NPDC002686 | reverse complement strand
CCACCGACGTGGTGTCGTCCTTCCTCAACGTCCGAGTTGCCGACATCGCAGCCTTCTACGACCACGCTCGCAGCAAGGGCGCCGAGTTCCTCACCAGACCATGCGGCGCAGGAGCGGCGGGGCCGCGAAGTTCGGGTCGCCGTACTCCTCGAACATCGAGTCCGCGATCGCCTTGAGGGTGTCCAGGCCGACCAGGTCGGACAGGCGCAGCGGGCCCATCGGGTGGGCGCAGCCCAGCTGCATGCCCTTGTCCACGTCCTCGGCGCTGGCGTAGCCGCCCTCGACCATCCGGATCGCCGACAGCAGGTACGGCACCAGCAGGGCGTTGACGATGAACCCGGAGCGGTCCTTGGCCCGGATGGTCTCCTTGCCCAGCTGCTCGGTGGCGAACGCCGAAGCGCGCTCGACCGTCTCCTCCGAGGTCAGCAGCGACGGCACCAGCTCGACGAGCTTGAGCACCGGGACCGGGTTGAAGAAGTGCACGCCGAGCACCTGCTGCGGGCGGCTGGTGGCGCCGGCCAGCTTGGCGATCGGGATGGACGAGGTGTTCGACGCCAGGATCGCGTCCGGGTCGGACACGGTCTTGTCCAGGTCGGCGAACAGCTTCGTCTTGAGCTCCTCGTCTTCGGCGATCGCCTCGATGACCATGTTGCGGTCCTCGAGGTCGGCCAGGGACGTGGTGAAGCGCAGGCGCTCCTGCGCGGCGTCGCGCTCGGCCTCGGTGAGCTTGCCGCTCTGCACCGCGCGGTTCAGCGACTTCCACAGCCTCGTGCGGCCGGCGCGGGCGGCTTCGTCGCTGACCTCGCAGACGATCACGTCGAGACCGGCGCGGGCACCCACCTCCGCGATGCCACCGCCCATCTGCCCGCCACCGACGACTCCCAGGCGTTCGATCTTCGTCACCACACGATCCTTCCCGCTTCCGGCTGCACTGCCGCTGCACGGCGTTCGTCCGCCCGATCATGTCAAAAACAGCGGTTACCGACCGGTAAACAGTGCGCTAGACCACGTCGCTAGCGCAGCCTGGTTCATACATGAGATCGGGATCCCGCAGCCAGGCGGCGTCTGAGGCTCCGCCACCCGCACCGCCATGCAGAACGAGCACGCCGGACAGGAGGAGGGCGACGCGGAGCCGGTCCCTAAGCCCCCACGGCTCCCGGCTCCGCGCGGTCGAACCCCCCGATCCGACCCTGACCCCCGAAACAAGTTCAGGTTACCGCACTGTCCGTGCATGAATGCATGCGCTCCGAACATCACGCATGTTGACAGGCCGGGCACCACAGCGTGCCGCGCCCGCCGACCCGCGTCTTGCGCAGCGCCGTCGAACAGCGCGGACACCGCGGGTCGGGCTCGTCGCGGTGCCCGGTCAGCCAGGACGCGTCGTCCGGCACCCGACCGGCGCGCACGGCGTCGCGCAGCATCGCGCGCATCTCCCGGTGTAGCCCGTCGAGGTCGTCGCCGCCCAGCTCGGTGGTGGCCCGGTTCGGGTGAATCCTGGCCCGCCACAACAACTCGTCGGCGCAGATGTTGCCCAGCCCGGCCAGCACGGCCTGGTCCATCAGCGCCGCTTTGACCCCGCGCCGGGTGCGGGTCAGCCGCTCGGCGAACTCCTCGGCCCCGATCTGCTGCGCGTCCGGCCCGAGCTCGGCCAGCAGTTCGTCCACTTCGTCCTGCCCGCGCGCCAGGTGCAGCCCGGTCAGCTTCCGCATGTCGCGGTAGCGCAGCTGCCCGGTGGCGAAGTCGAACACGACCCGATCGTGCTTGTGCAGCTCGACGTCGTGCCCGCACCACTCGAAGCTGCCGGTCATGCCGAAGTGCGCGAGCACCCACGGCGAGTCCGCGGCCCCGGCGGTCGGCAGCAGCACCCACTTGCCGTGCCGCTGCGGCGCGGCGAAGTACCGGCGCTGCAACGCGTTCCGGAACGCCTCGCTGCCCACTCCGCGCAAGACCTGCGCATCGCACACCTGCACGCTGCGCACCTGCCGCTTCTCGGCGTGCTGCGCAACCCGGCGGAAGCCCTCGACGTCCGGCAGCTCAGGCATGACACCCGGCTACCCACCCGAAGGCCGGAACACCCGGGTTCCGCGCGCCAATACCCTGGTCCGGCCGGAACTCGAACACGTGGAGGAACCAGGATGCGAGAAGGCGATGCGGTGGCCGACTTCGTGCTGCCCGACCAGGACGGCAACCAGCGCAAGCTGTCCGACCTGCTGGCCGGTGGACCGGTCGTGCTGTTCTTCTACCCGGCGGCGATGACCAGCGGGTGCACCGCCGAGGCCTGCCACTTCCGGGATCTGGCCGCCGAGTTCGCCGAGGTCGGGGCGCAGCCGGTGGGGATCAGCGCCGACCAGGTCGGCAAGCAGCGGCAGTTCGCCGACGCGCACGGCTTCTCGTTCCCGCTGCTGTCCGATGTCGACGGGGCGGTCGCCCGGCAGTTCGGCGTCAAGCGGCGGTTCGGGCCGATCCCGGTCAAGCGACACACCTTCGTCATCGACGAGCAGAGCCGGGTGCGGGCGGTGATCCGCAGCGAGTTCCGCATGGCGGCGCACGCCGACGAGGCGCTGGCCGTTCTCAAGCGGCAGTCATAGAGGGTTTTCCATCCTCGTCCTGCGTGACGGTGCGGGTAGCGGAACCTCAGCGCCCGCCTGGACTCCGGGTGCCCGACTTTATGTATGCCAGGCTCATAGCGACCCGCGGGCCAGCGGTGCGCGCCAGCCGTAGCGCAGGGCCAGCAGGCGCACCACGACCGCCAGCAGCGCGGCGATCGCGCTGGTGATCGGGGTCAGCGTGCCGGTGATCGCCAGCAGCGCGACGATCGCGCTGCCCAGCAGTGCCGGCACCGCGTAGATCTCGCTCTCCGGGTGCAGCAGCGCCGGGATCTCCCCCGCCAGCACGTCGCGGATGGCTCCGCCACCGATGGCGGTCGCCGCGCCCAGCGCGATCGTCGCCCACGGCTCCATGCCGTAGTTGAGCGCTTTGACGCTGCCCGCCACGCAGAACACGCCCAGGCCGATCGCGTCGAAGAACAGCACGAACCGGCGGATCCGGGCCAGCCGCGGATGCCAGAAGAACACCGCCACCGCGGCGATCAGCGGCGTGCCGAAGTACGAGAGGTCGGTGAAGGCCACCGGCGGCACCGCGCCGATCACCAGGTCCCGGAACACGCCGCCGCCGAGCGCGGTCACCTCCGCCAGCACCACGATGCCGACGATGTCGAACCGCTTGCGCACGGCGAGCAGCGCCCCGGAGAGCGCGAACGCGAAGATCCCGATCAGGTCCAGGACTTCCTGCACCAGCGGGTTGAGGATCGCGGTGACCACCGGTCGGTTCTACCCCTCCACCCCACCGGTCCACCAGCCGGTCAGCCCGCTTCGGAGGCCTTGGCCGCGATCGCGCGGAGCCCGGCGACGATGTCGTCGGCGCTGGGCGCGCTGTCCGGGTCGACCAGCCACTGGATCGCCAGCCCGGCTTGGAGCGCGTAGTAGAGCGAGCCGATGGTCCTGGCCTGCTCGTCGTCGACGGTGTCCTCGTCCACTCCCTCGAACATCGCGACGTTGCCGGTGCGCGCCGCCTGGATCCCCCGGCGCAGCTGGTCCCGGATCTCGGGCACGTGGTCGACCTGCGCCATCAGGTCGAACGAGGCCGCCCACAGCCCCCGGTCCGCCTGCAAGCTCTCAGGCCTGACCCGACCGCGGGCGGCTCACCACCGCTCGCGGTCACCGCCCTCAGGCCGGTGGGTTCTCGCAGGTCGGGTTGAGCAATTTCTGGACGTCGGGGCTGTCCACGTTCTGCTTGGTGATGAGTGTCGAGCCGGTGTCGGTGTCCGGCGACGGGTTCTGCTCGCCGCGGATCTTGGTCACCGCCGCGTTCACCGCCGCGTAGCCCATCTTGAACGGGTTCTGGGCGATCAGACCGGTGATCACGCCGTCGCGCAGCGCCTGGATCTCGCCTTCCGAGGTGTCCCAGCCGATGATCTTCACCTGGCCGACCTTGCCCGCCTGCCGGACCGCTTCGGCCGCGCCGAGCACGCTGGGCTCGTTGGCCGCGTAGATCCCGTTGAGGTCCGGGTTGGCGGTCAGGATGTCCTGGGTGACCTGCAGCGCCCGGTTGAAGTCGCTGTCGCTGGACTGCTGCGCGACCAGCTGCAGCCCCGGGTGCTTGGCCATGCCCTGCTTGAAGCCCTGCGCGCGGGTCTCGTTGGTGCTGGTGCCGGGCTGGAACTCGATGAACGCCACCTTGCCGCGCCCGCCGAGCTCCTGCGCCAGCACGTCGGTGGCCTGCTCGGCGGCGGCGACGTTGTTGGTGGCGTAGACCGGGACGTCCGGCGGCTGCGGGGTGGTCCCGGAGTCCATGTTGACCACCGTGGTGCCCTGGCCCTGCGCGGACTTGGTGACGTCGGCCAGCGCCTTGGCATCGGTCGCGGCGTAGACCAGGCCCTTCACATCGCCCTGCGACAGCAGGTCCTGCAGCAGGCTCTGCTGCCCGCTGACGTCGCTCTCGGCGTGCACGCCGTCCCAGTGCACGGTGACGTCCGGCTGCTTGGAGCCCGCGCACTCCGCACCGACCCGGACCTTCTCCCAGAAGTCGAATCCGATGGCCTTCGGCACCACGGCGAGCTTGATCGGCCCGCCCTGCTGGTTGCCGCCGCCGGTCTGCTCGCGCACTCCGACGCTGCAGCCGGCCGCCGCCACCGAGACCAGCACGCACGCCGCGGTCAGAACCTTCTTCATCCCCGAGCTCCCTTGCTCCGTCACCAGGATCGCCTGCGGGTTCCGCGCGATTTCAATGGAATTTCGACCTCGAAATTCCATTGAAATCGCGGAGGACCCGGCGCGCAGGCCCGTGCACCTTCGCTCATCCGGCGTCGCCGCCGAGCTTGCGCCGCTGGTAGCGGTCCCACCAGACCGCCAGCCAGATGATCACGCCGATCAGCACGTTCTGGTAGAAGGTGCCGATGTTGAGCTGGACCGCGCCGTTGCGGATGACCGCCACCAGGAAGGCTCCGATCAGCGAACCCAGCACCGTGCCGCGACCGCCGAACAGGCTCGCGCCGCCGATCACGACCGCGGCGATGACGTCCAGTTCGAGGCCCTCGCCGAAGTTCGGCTGGCCGGAGTTGATCCGCGACGCCGCGATCATGCCGCCCAGCCCGGCCAGCGCACCGGAGAGCACGTAGACCAGGGTCGTGTAGCGCTTCACCGGCACGCCGGACAGCCGCGCTGCCTCCATGTTCGAGCCCATCACGTAGGCGTAGCGGCCCAGCCTGGTGCGGGTCAGCACCAGGTGCCCGAGCACCGCGACCACCGCGATGAGCACCACCGGGATCGGGATCGCGTTGATGACGCCCTGCCCGAGCAGCCGGAAGGACTCCGGCGCGCCGAACACCGCGACCGCGCCGGTGGCGATCAGCACCAGTCCCCGGCCGACGCTGAGCATGCCCAGCGTGGCGATGAACGGCGGCAACCCGACCACCGACACCAGCAGCCCGTTCACCAGGCCCGCCACCGCGCCGACGGCGAGACCGCCGAGGATGCCGATCAGCGGGTTGAACCCGTACTCGGCCATCAGCAGCACGCCGACCACCCCGGACAGGGCGGCCACCGAGCCCACCGACAGGTCGATGCCGCCCGTGATGATCACCAGCGTCACGCCGACCGCCATCACCGCGTTCACCGAGGTCTGCGAGCCCAGGTTGAACAGGTTGTCGGCGGTCAGGAACGACGGCGCGATGATCGACAGCACCACGAACACGACGATCAGCGCACCCGCCGCGGCGACCTGCGAGACCGCGCCGGACATGCGGTCGCCCAGCGCACCGAGCAGGCCGCGGTCCGATGTGGACGGATCGGTGGTGCGATCAGTCATCGTTGCCCCCGTTCTCGACGTTGCGGGCTCCGGTCGCCAGCGCGACCACGCGTTCCTCGGAGAACTCCGCGCGGCCGACCTCGCCGGTGATCCGGCCGCCGCGCATGACCAGGATCCGGTCGCACATGTTCAGCAACTCCGGGAGATAGCTGGAGATGAGCACCACCGCCGCGCCCCGCGACGCGAGCGAATCGATCTGCTGGAACATCTCCGACTTGGCGCCGACGTCCATGCCGCGGCCGGGTTCGTCGAAGAACAGCACCTCGGCGCCGGTCTCCAGCCAGCGCGCCAGGACCACCTTCTGCTGGTTGCCGCCGGAGAGCTGGCGCACCGGTCGTCCCACCCACGGCACCCGGATGCGCAGGCTGTCGCGTTCCCGTTCGGCGATGCGGTGTTCGGCGGCCAGGTCGATCAGCCCGGCGCGCATCGGCAGCTTGGCCATCGTGATGTTCTTGTCCACGCCCAGTTGCAGGGCCAGCCCGTCGGCCTTGCGGCTCTCGGTCAGGTAGCCGATCCCGGCGGCGATCGCGTCAGCCGGGCCTCGGATGCGCAAGGGCTCGCCGTCCAGCTCGATGGTGCCCGCATCGGGCAGTTCCGCGCCGAACACCGCGCGCGCCAACTCGGTCCGCCCAGCGCCGACCAGCCCCGCCAGGCCGACGATCTCGCCGGCGCGGACCTCGAAGGACACGTCGCGCACCGCGTCGTCGCGGGTGAGCCCGGAAACCCGCAGCCGCACCTCGCCGGGCTCGTTGTAGGTGCGCGGGTAGAGGTTGGACACGTCGCGGCCGACCATGAGCTGCACCAGCTGCGCTTCGTCCAGTTCGGCCACCGGCCGGGTGGCCACCACCGCGCCGTCGCGCATCACGGTGACCCGGTCGCCGATCTCGAAGATCTCGTCCAGCCGGTGCGAGATGTAGAGGACCGCGATGCCCTTGGCGGTCAGCTCCCGGACGAGGCCGAACAGCTCTTCGGCCTCGCCCTCGGTCAGGCTCGCGGTCGGCTCGTCCAGGATGAGCACTTTCGCCTGCACCGCAAGGGCTTTCGCCAGCTCGACGCGCTGCTGCTCCGCTGTGGACAGCTGCGCGACGCGACGTCCCGGATCGATGTCGAGCCCGACTTCGGCGAGCAGTTCGCGGGCGGCGCGGCGTTCGGCGGACCGGGAGATCCACCCGCCGCGGCCGGGTTCGTGGCCGATGAACAGGTTCTCCGCCACCGACAGGTCCGGGGCCAGCGCGAACTCCTGGTGCACCATCGACACGCCGAGCCGACGCGCCGCACCGGGACCGTGGTGCTCCACGCGCGCACCGTCCAGTTCGACGTACCCGCGGCTCGGCGGTTCGACCTGCGCGATCAGCTTCATCAAAGTCGACTTGCCCGCGCCGTTCTCGCCGGCGAAAACGTGCACCTCACCGGGCGGAACGCTCAGCGTGACGTCCGATACCGCCACCACTCCCGGGAACGACTTGCCCACGCCGTGCAGCGCCACAGCGGGGCGGAGCTGGTCGGTGGACGTCACGCGTGCCTCCTCAGATCCGCGTTGATCGTTCCTCGGGCTCGCAGTGCGCCGGATCATACCCACAACACCGACCCCGAGAAAGGGTTGGAACGAAGCCAAGTATTCGATTACCAGCCACCTCACGACAGCAGTTCGAACACCGCTCGGCAAGCCGCCGGAACCAGCAGTTCGGGTATTCGTGAACCCCGGGACGGCCGGGATCCGTAAGCTCGAAAGGGACGAATGCGCGATCACGTGGACTGGAGGCCGATAGCCCGTGCAGCCGTTGCTGGCCAGCGACCCGAACCGGGTCGGCGATTACCGGCTGCTCGCCCGGTTGGGCCGTGGGGCGATGGGCGGGGTCTACCTCGGCCGCTCGCGCGGCGGCCGGGTCGTGGCGGTCAAGGTCATCCGGCCCGATCTCGCCGAGGACCCGGAGTTCCGGGAGCGGTTCCGCCGGGAAGCGGTGGCCGCGAGCTCGGTCGGCGGGTTCTGGACCGCCGCGGTGGTGCACTCCGACCCGGACGCCGAGCAGCCCTGGCTGGCCACCGAGTACGTGCCCGGCCCGAACCTGCACCAGGCGGTGTCCGACCACGGGCCGCTGCCGGAGGCCACGGTGCGCAGCCTGGCCGCCGGGCTGGCCGAGGCGCTGATCGCGATCCACCGCGCCGACCTGGTGCACCGCGACCTGAAGCCGGCCAACGTGCTGCTCGGCCCGGACGGTCCGCGCGTCATCGACTTCGGCATCTCGCGGGCGATGACCGGCAACGCGCTGACGGCGACCGGGATGTTCCTCGGCACACCCGGCTTCTTCTCCCCCGAGCAGACCCTGGGCGACGAGGTCGGCCCGCCCAGCGACGTCTTCTCGCTGGGCGCGGTGCTGGTGTTCGCCGCGACCGGTCGCGGCCCGTTCGGCGAGGAGAGCACCGCGACCCTGCTGTACCGGGTCGCGCACACCGACCCGGACCTGTCCGACGTGCCGGACGGCCTGCGACCGCTGCTGGCCGCGTGCCTGGCCAAGGACCCGGCGGCCCGGCCGACCCCGAGCCAGATGCTGGACGAGATCGGCGAGTCCAGCCCGCACGGGGACCAGTGGCTCCCGCCGGTGATCACCGACGTGATCGCCCAGCACGCCACGCAGCTGCAGACGGCCAGCGCGCAGCACCCGGACACTCCCCCGCCGCAGCCCACCGCGCAGCCCAAGTCCGCGACCCGCACCTACACCCAGGCCGGTCCCGCGCCTGCGCCGCAAGCCCCGGTCGCACCGGTTCCGGCCGCACCGCCTGCGCCGGTCGCTCCGGCGCGGAACGCGGCCGAGCCGCAGCGGGGCAAGATCGTTCCGGCGCAGCCGCGGGCGACCTCCCACCAGCCGCAGGTGCGCCGGGACAACCCCGGCCCGACGTTCACCACCGCCGGACGCTTCCGCGCGCTGCTGTCGGCGCTGGTCGTCGTGCTGATCATGATCGCCGCGGACCGGCTGGCGGGGCACGGCCTCGGTTCGAGCAACAAGCTCATGATCTTCCAGCTCGGCATGCTGCTGCTGGGCCTCAGCGCCGCCTGGTCGGTGGCCAGGGCGCTGCTGCCCAGCCTGCGCCTGAAGGTCAACAGCGATGGACTGCTGATCTCCCGGCTGGGCATGAATCGGGAGATCCCGTGGAGCCAGGTCCAGCGGGTCGGCGTGGTGGGCAGCGGCAAGCGGGCCTCGGTCGCGGTGTGGTTCACCGACGGCGCGGCCCAGCGCTCCACGCTCTGGCACCGCATGCCCCCGCACCACGGCGGAGCCCGCATCTTCCCCGTCGGCACCACGGGCGGCTGGATGACCCGCCGCCAGGAGATCCGCCGGCTTCGCACCGCCCTCCAGCAGTACGCGCCGGGACGCTACGACACCCGGATGCTCTGAGCGCTCAGGCCGCGCCCGACCTGCGGACGGCGATGTCGCCGAACGAGGTGCGGACGCGCAGCTCCACCTTCTCGTCGGGTGCGGCGGGACCGTCCGCGGCGGTCAGCGAGTTGTCCAGCCGCCCGAAGGAGGACCGCGCGTCGAGCCAGGCCGAAGTGCCCTCGCGGACGCCGACCTCCACGTCGCCCATCGCCGTCACCAGCGACGCGGTACCGCGGACGACCTCGCCGACGCGGATGTTCCCGTTGGCGTTCTTGACCTCCAGGGACGCCTCCGCGGCGTCGACGGAGACGTGCCCGTTCGCCGCCACCACCCGGAGGTCCCCGGCGATCCGCCCGACCCAGGTGGCGCCGTTGGAGTTCTTGATCGAAGCCGAGCCGCCGACCTCGGTGAGCCGCACGCTGCCGCTGTGGGTGTTGATCTCGGCGCGACCGGCGACGTGCTCGACGACGACGTCGCCCGCCGCGGTGCTCAGGCTCAGCGCATCGGTCCGGTCGAGCTGCAGGTCACCGGTGGCGGTCTTGAACCGGCACTCCCCGAGGTCCCCTTCGCTGCGGAAGCCCACGGCCGCCGATTCGGCGCGGACCTGCGAACCGGCGGGCAGCTCGACGACCACGTCCACCGAGCCGACCTTGTTGAACGGCGCCCACCCCTTCGGCCCCTTGATCCGCAGGTTCCCGCGCGAGCAGGTGACCCGGACCTGCTCCGCGGTGGTGACGTCCAAGCTGGCGGAGCTGTCGGTGGGGCGCACTTCGACGACCGTGGTGGCCCGGTCGCTCGCGATGATCCGGACGTCGCCGAGCGCGAGCTCGATGGCGGCCGAGATCGGTTCGGGCGTGTCGAATTCAGGCATGGCGGTGCCCTCCTGATGTGTTCGATGGGCATCCCCGCTGGTCGGGGATGTGCGGTGAGGTGAAGCTCCGGCGGTGGGCGGTTAGCGGACCCAGCCGGTGTAGCGCTGCGCGCCGCGCGGGGCGCGGCGGGTGGGACGGCTGCTCGGTTCCAGCGCGGCGGTCGCGGCCCGGACGAGCCAGGCGTTGGCCGACAGGCCGTCGCGGTTGGCGGCCGCCTCGATCTGGACCTTGAGGTGCTCGGGCAGGCGGAGGTTGATCCGCGTCATCGCCCCCTCGTCGCCGTCCTGCGGAGCTTGCGGCGGCGCGGGTTCCGAACTCGCCTCGACGTGGGCGTCCTCGTCGGACGGCGGCAGGGTCACCACGAAATCGGGACTTCCGCCGCGGAGCCGCAGGTCGACCGAGCCCGGGGCGAGGTCCCGGGTGATCTCGTCGGCGGCCGCCGACAACGCGTCCAGCAGCGTGAGCCGGACGGCCGAGTCCATCGGCGCGGTGAGGCGCTCGGCGAGTGCGCGGGCGTCCTCCCCGCTCGCTTCGGCGGCGACCGCGAGCTGGTGGCGCAGGTTGTCGACGTACGTCGTGAGATCCATGGCATCATCATGGCACCATCGTGGTGCCATCGCAAGAAGAAATGTGCCCCGCCTAGACGCAAGCAGATTTCAGCGTCGCGTCGACAGCGTCGTTTACCTGCGGAAATTAGACGTCAAGCACGTTGTGCCACGATTGGCACCGGAAGGACGCAAACTGGCACCGGAGTGGCGACGGGGTCACCGACCGGGGACAGCTCGCCGTCCGGCGAGATCGCGAACGCCTGGACGTCGTTGCTGTGCTGGCCCGCGGCGAACAGGACCCGGCCGTCCGGGGACAGCGCGATGTGGCGGGGCCCGGCCACCCCCGCCGGGCGGATGTCGAGCAGCCGGAACTGGCCGTCGCTGGCGTCGGCCTGGAACACCGCGATGCTGTCGTGCCCGCGGTTGGAGGCGAGCACGAACCGGCCGTCCGGGGTCACCACCACCTCGGCGGCCAGGCTCGGCTTGCCGTAGTCCGGCGGCAGCGCGCTGAGCGTCCGCCCCGGTTCCAGCGCACCGCTCGACGGGTCGTAGCCGAACTCGGTGACCGACGAGGCCAGCTCGTTGACCAGGTACGCGCGCTCCCCGTCCGGGTGGAACGCCAGGTGCCGCGGCCCGGCCCCGGCGCGCAGCGACACCTCGTGCTCGAGCCCCAGGTGCCCGCTGTCCACGTCGAACCCGTAGACGTAGACCGAATCGGTACCCAGGTCCACCGCGAGCACGTACCCACCGGCCGGATCGGACAGCACCTGGTGCGCGTGCGGCCCCTCCTGGCGCTTCGGGTTCGGGCCGCTGCCGCTGTGCTGGACGACGTGGCACGGTTCCCGCAGCACTCCCCCGGTGTCGATCGGGTGCACCACCAGGTTCCCGGACTGGTAGTTCGCGGTCAGCAGGTACTTGCCGGACGGGTGCACGCTCAGGTGGCACGGGTCGGCGCCGAGCGTCGGCTGCGAGTTGAGCTCCTGGAGCGCGCCGTCCTCGCGGACCTCGAACGACAGGACCCGGCCGTCGCGCTGCTCGCTGACCGCGAACAACGTGGACCCGTCCGGGGACAGCGCCAGGAACGACGGATCGTGGACCTCGGCGACGACCTCCGCGCACCGCAGCGAGCCGCTCCCGTCGGCGACGGCCAGCCGGATGCCGTCGGCCGACGACTCCGCGCCCGTGTAGGCGCCCAGGTACACGCGGTACTCACCCATCTCCGGCATCGGCGCTCCACCTTCCGCAGCTGCGAACGACCCGCTCCCCACATGATGGCGCGCGGTCGCGGAGTTCCCCCGATGGGACAACGAACGGACGACACCGGCTCGAACCACGCAACGAAGCGTCGCCGCAAGCAACACCTCGCGGCTGAAATCTCCACAGCCCGCGACATAACCTTGTGTCCATGACTGCCGTTCCGTCGCACCTCGATTCCTCGTCGAAGGCCGCCGCGTTCCGCGCCCTCGACGACCAGTACAGCGCGCACAACTACCACCCGCTGCCGGTCGTGATCGCCGAGGCGTCCGGCGCCTGGATGACCGATGTGGACGGACGGCGCCACCTGGACTTCCTGGCCGGGTACTCGGCCCTGAACTTCGGCCACGGCCACCCCGCGCTGGTCGCCGCGGCCACCGAGCAGCTCGGCCGCGTCACGCTGACCAGCCGCGCGTTCCACCACGACCAGCTCGGCCCGTTCTGCCAGGAGCTCGCCGAGCTCACCGGCACCGACCGGGTGCTGCCGATGAACTCCGGCGCGGAGGCCGTCGAGTCGGCCATCAAGATCGCCCGGAAGTGGGCCTACCAGGTCAAGGGCGTGCCGGAGAACCAGGCGGAGATCATCGTCGCCGGCTCCAACTTCCACGGCCGCACCACCACGATCGTGTCGTTCTCCACCGACCCGGACGCGCGCAACGAGTTCGGCCCGTTCACGCCGGGCTTCCGCATCACCGAGTACGGCGACGCCGCCGCGGTGGAGGCCGCGATCAACGAGCGCACCGCGGCGGTCCTGGTCGAGCCGATCCAGGGCGAGGCCGGCGTGGTCGTGCCGCCCGCCGACTACCTGCCGCGCCTGCGGCGGCTCTGCGACGAGCACGGGGCGCTGCTGATCGCCGACGAGATCCAGTCCGGCCTGGCCCGCACCGGCGAGCTGCTGGCCAGCGCGCACGACGGCATCCGCGCCGACCTCTACACGCTGGGCAAGGCGCTGGGCGGCGGCATCCTGCCGGTGTCCGCGGTGGTCGGCCGCGACGACGTCATCGGCGTCCTGCAGCCCGGCCAGCACGGCTCGACCTTCGGCGGCAACCCGCTGGCCTGCGCGGTCGGCCGCGCGGTGATCCGCCTGCTGAGCACCGGCGAGTTCCAGGAGCGCTCCCGCGAACTCGGCGCCCACATGCACGCCCGCCTCGGCGAACTCGTCGGCCGCGGCGCCCTGGAGGTCCGGGGCCGCGGCCTCTGGGCCGGCGTCGAGATCGCCCCTGGTGGCCCCACCGGCCGCCAGGCCAGCGAAGCCCTCCTCGAACGCGGTGTCCTCTGCAAGGAAACCCAGGACACCACCCTCCGCCTCGCCCCGCCCCTGGTGATCAGCCGCGAAGACCTCGACACCGGCCTCGACGCGATCACCGAAGTCCTGGCCCGCTGAGCCCGCCCCGTGAGCACTTTGCGGGGCTATAGCACCGGAAAGTGCTCACGGGGGCGGAGGGTCAGGACGTGGCGAGGTCCCGGGAGAGGGCCGTCAGGCGGCTGATCGCGCGGAGGTACTTCTTGCGGTAACCGCCGTGCAGCATCTCCTCGGTGAACAGCGTCGAGAGCGATTCACCCGAGACCCGCACCGGGATCGAACGGTCGTAGAGGCGGTCGGCGAGGGCGACCAGGCGCAGGGCCACGTCCTGGTCGGGGGCCGCGTGCACCCCGCTGAGGTGGACCGCGGTCACGTCGTCGACCAGCCGGCCGTACTTCGAGGCGTGCACGCCGGCGAGGAAGTCGCACAGCTCGTCGAAGTCGTCCAGCGTCGAGCCGTCGGTCGCCTCCGCGAGCCGGTGCAGCTCGTCGTCGCTCATCGGCGGCGGCGCGTCCGGCAGCCCGCGGTGCCGGTAGTCCGGGCCGTCCACCCGCACGACGCCGAAGCGGGCCGACATCGCGTGGATCTCGCGGAGGAAGTCCGCCGCCGCGAACCGGCCCTCGCCGAGCTTGTCCGGCAGCGTGTTGGAGGTGGCCGCGACGTGCACACCGGCGTCGGTGAGCTTCGCGATCAGCTGGGTGACGAGCATCGTGTCGCCGGGGTCGTCCAGCTCGAACTCGTCGATGGCCAGCAGCTTGTGCTCGGAGAGCCGCCGGACGGTCTCGGCGAAGCCGAGCGCGCCGACCAGGCTGGTCACCTCGACGAACGTGCCGAAGGACTTGCGCCCCTCGGTGGCGTGCCACAGCGAGGCCAGCAGGTGGGTCTTGCCGACGCCGAACCCGCCGTCGAGGTAGAGGCCGCGCTTGCCGCTGTCGGGCTTCTTGCGGCCGAACACCCCGCGCAGCCACGACCCGCCGCCGTCGGAGTTGATCCGCTCGGCGAAGGCCGCGCACTCCCGGACGGCTTCGGACTGGCTGGGCTCGTCGGGGTTGGGCAGGTAGGTGTCGAAGCGCACCGCGTCGAACATGGGTGGCGGGGTCATCGCCTGGACCAGCTCGTCCGGGGTGAGGTCAGGACGGCGGTCCACCAGACGCGGGAAACTCATACGCCGACTCTATAACCGGACATCGGCCCGCCCGGCCGTGCGGGCACGTGCTCCTGCTCACCCACGACCCCGGTGATCGTGGTGGGATTGGCACGTGGTGGACGAACTCTGGCCGTTGGACGGCGCGCAGCAGGTGGACGACGATCTGGAACGGTTCTACGCCTATCCCGAGCAGCTGGAACGGCCCTGGGTGCGGGTCAACTTCGTCTCCAGCCTCGACGGCGCGGCCACCGTGCAGGGCCGTTCGCGCGGCTTGTCCTCGCCGGTGGACCAGCGGGTGCTGCGCCTGATCCGGGAGCTCTCCGACGTGGTGCTGGTCGGCGTCGGCACCGCGATGACCGAGCGCTACCGCGGCATCAAGCGCACCGAGGTCAGCACCGAGCGGCGCGCGCAGCTCGGCCTGTCGGAGATCCCGCCGATCGCACTGGTCACCAAGCACGCATCGCTGCCCCCGGAGTCGCCGCTGCTGACCGACACCCTGGTGCCGCCCATCGTGCTCACCACCGAGGCCGCCCCCGCCCAGCGCCGCGCCGAGCTCGCTGACGCGGGAGCCGACGTGGTCGTCACCGGGGACGAGGACGTGGATCTGCTGGCGGCGCTGGCCGCGCTGGACGAGCGCGGGCTGCGCCGCATCGGCTGCGAAGGCGGACCGACGCTGTTCGGCTCGCTGATCGACCAGGACCTCGTCGACGAGCTGTGCCTGACCCTGTCACCGATGCTGACCAGCGGCGACGCCGGCCGGATCGCCGCGGGCACCGGCCTCGGATCGGCCCACCGGATGCGGCTGGAGTCCGTTCTGCACGCGGAATCGCTGCTGTTCGCCCGTTACGCGAGAATGCGCGAGTGACTGTTGGGGCCAGCACCGACCAGGCGCTCGCGGCCGCCGCGCAACGCGGCGACGCGACCGCCTTCGACGAGCTGGTCCGCAGGCACACCGCCACCATGTACCGGATCGCCTACCGGGTCCTCGGCGATTCCGCTGAGGCCGAGGACGCGGTGCAGGAGGCGTGGGTGTCGGCTTGGCGGGGTCTGGCGCGCTTCCGCGGCGATTCGGCCCCGACCACCTGGCTGTACCGGGTGGTCACCAACTCGGCCCTGGCCCAGGTCCGCCGCCGCAAACCGACGGTGCCGCTGGAGCCGACGGCGGAGGTTTTCTCCGACCGGGGCACTGTCGATCCGGAAGGCCACGCGGTCCGCAACGAGGAAGCCGCGCTCGTGCACCGGGCCATCAACACGCTCGAACCCTCGCAACGCGTTCCCCTCGTGCTGCGGGAGCTGGAGGGCTTGAGCTACGAGGAGATCGCGGAGGTGCTCGAAGTGCCGGTACCCGCGTTGCGCTCCCGGCTGCACCGGGCGCGCACCACGCTGCTGGCCAGGTTGCGGGAGATGCGCGATGACTGATCACTCCGCCCCGCTGCCCTGCGGCCGCACCGACGCCGAACTGCTCGACGTGCTGACCGGCAGCGCCCCGCCCGAGCTCGCCGAGCACGCCCGGACCTGCCCGCACTGCCAGGCCGAACTGGCCGAGCTGGAGTCCGCCTGGGCGCCCGTGCGGCGCGCCGCGCGGATCCCGGTCGACCCGCCGCACGGCCTGGTGGAACGCGCCCTCATGACGGTCCGCGGAGTTCGCGGCGGACGCGGTGCGGCGCCGGTCGAGCTCGCCCAGGAAGGCGGCACGCTGCGGATCCACCCGCAGGCGGTGGTGCTGCTGACCCGGCAGCTGTGCGCTGAGATCCTCGCCCAGCACCCGGGTACCCACCTGCGGGGGTGCGTCGGTGACGCCGACGAGGTCCAGGTGGACTTGGCCGTCCGCTACCTGCAGCCCGCGACCCTGACCGAGCAGATCCAGCAGGAGCTGAGCTCGGCGCTGCGGGACGTCCTGGGCCCGGGAGCACCGGCGGTGTGGGTCCGCATCGCCGACGTCGACCCGCCGAGAACGCCGTGAACGCGGTGATGCGGCTCACAGTCGCGCAAGATCAGATCGGATGCGCGCATCCGATTCGTACCGAACCACGTCGGGCCGCGGCTCCGGCGAAACCGGAAAGGAGCGGAATTCCCATGGCACAGAACAGCGGAAGCACCCAGAAGGCGCAGTCGTCCTCGGACGAGCGCGCCACCGAGGGCCAGCGGATCCCGGAGACCCGCACCAGCGCGGCACCGACCCGGCTGGCCGACGACACCGAGCACGGCAAGACCACCATCGCGGCCTCGGTGGTGCAGAAGATCGCCGGGATAGCGGCCCGCGAGATCTCCGGGGTGTACGCGATGGGCGGCGGGGTCTCCCGCGCCTTCGGCGCCATCCGGGAGCGGATCCCGGGCGGCAGCGGCACTTCCTCCACCTCCGGCGTGCAGGTCGAGGTCGGCGAGAAGCAGGCCGCGGTCGACCTGGACATCGTGGTCGAGTACGGGGCGTCCATCGTGGACCTCGCGCGCGCCGTGCGGCGCAACGTGATCACCGCGGTCGAGCGGATGACCGGGCTGGAGGTCATCGAGGTCAACATCGCGGTCAACGACATCCACCTGCCCAACGAGGACGGCGAAGAAACCGTCCAGCCCACCACTTCCCGCGTCGAATGACAGAGCGGTAGCCGACCACCCGATCCCAGGAGGACGTCCACCGAATGCCGGAGCAGGTTTCCGCCAGCGAGCTGGCCGACCGGGTGCTCTCCCACCCCTCGGTGGTGCGGCTGCACGGCGGCCAGTACGGCGAGATCGCCACCTACCAGCCCGGGCAGCGGATCACCGGGGTCCGGGTGGGCGACGACGCGGTCGAGATCGCGGTGGTGCTGCGGTTGGACCGGCCGCTGCCGGAGGTGGTGGCCGAGCTGCGCGGCGAGCTGACCGCGGCCGTCGGCGGGATTCCGGTGGACGTCACGGTGGCCGACGTGCTCGGCCCCGACGATCCGCTGGAGGGCGGATGATGGTCGCTGTGCACCAGGATCCGGACACCCGCCGCGCGATCCGCGCGTTCGTCCGGGAGAACCACCCGGACGTCGGCGGCGACCCGGAGGCCTTCGCCGCCGGGCTGGCCGAGCTGCGCGCGGGCCGCGACCGCTACGACGCGCCGATCGAGGTGGTGCACCGGCAGCGCGGGATCCGCGGGCTGCTGCGCCGGATCCGCGACCGGCGAGCCCGCCGCAAGCAGCCGCCCCGGGTCCGATGAGAGCCTTTCCCCGCACCGGTGCCGATCTCCGTCCGGAACGGGCACCGAGCCAGTCCTTTGGAGGGATTGCCAGATGAATTGGACACAGACCGGTCTGCTCGCCGGGCTGATCCTCGGCTTGGCCGCCGCGATCGGCGGGTTCACCGGTTTCCTGATCGCACTGCTGGTCGGCGCGCTCGGGCTGGTGGTCGGCCGGTTGCTGGACGGCGAGCTGGAGATCGGCGACATCCTCGGCCGCGGACGCGACCGATGAGCACCGAGGTCGCCGAGCGCGCCGACCCGTCCGACCGGGGCCGGTTGCACATCAGCCGCTCGGTCCTGCGCAAGATCGCCGAGCACACCGCCGACCAGGACCCGGGCTGCGCGCGCACGCGCCGCCGGATCGCCGGGGTCGGGCTCGGCGAGCACGGGGCGAGCGCCCAGGTGTCCGGCCCGGACGACGCGCTGCGGATCCGGCTGGACGTCGCGCTGCGCTACCCGGCGCCGGTCCGCGAGGCCGTCGCGGCGCTGCGCACCCGGATCGGCGAAGAGCTGACGCGCCTGGCCGACTGCCAGGTGCGCACCGTCGACGTGACCGTGTCCGGGCTGATCGCCGCGGACGCGCCACCGCGGGTGGAGTGAGGACATGCGCTTTCTGGTTCGCCTGATCACGACGCTGCTCGGCGCCGCCGTCGCCGCTGCTGGCGCGGTGCTGGCGATCGAGGCGGTGGCAGCGCTGGTGCAGCCGGGCCGCGGCGGTGTGATCGTGCCCTGGCAGCGCATCCACGCCGCGCTCAGCGTGACGTCGTGGGACGACGCGCCGGTCCGGGTGACCGCCGCGCTGGTGCTCGTGGCCGGGCTGGTCCTGCTGCTGGTCGTGACGGGTTCGCGGCGGCGGGAGATCCGGCTGCACGACCCGGCCCCGGAGGTCACGGTGACCACCGATCCGCGTTCGCTGGCCCGGCTGGTCGGGCACCAGGTGCGCGACCAGGACGGCGTCGCCACCGCCGCGGTCACCGCCAGCGCCAAGCGCGTGCAGGTCAAGGCCAGTTCGCAGTTCAGGGAGGTCGGGGATCTGCGGGAACGGGTGACCGAGACCGCCGAGACCGCCGTGCAGGACCTGCCGCTGCGCAGCGCGCCGAAGGTGCTGGTGTCGGTGAGCGCGCCCAAGGAGCGCCGATGACCGAGATCAAGCCGAGCACCACCCCCACCGGCCGCGGCATGGGCTTCGAACGCGGCGTGGTCGTGCTGATCGCGGTGCTCGCCGTGCTGCTCGGTGCCGCGGTGCTGCTGGTCGGGACCGGCTGGCTCGGCCTGTTCCGGGCGCAGCGCCCGCTGGCGGACCCGATCCTGGTGCAGTGGCTGAGCGAGAACTCGCAGCTCGCCCTCGGCATCGGGATCGCGCTCGGCGTCGTGCTGTTCGTCCTGGGCCTGTGGTGGGTGGCCCGGGCACTGCGCCCGGAATCCCGCCCTGACATGCGGCTGGAACGCGGCAACGGCGAGCTGACGGTGACCGCCGCAGCGCTGACCGAGGCGGTGCGCGCCGACGCCGAACAGGTCACCGGCGTCAACCGGGCGCGGGTCCGGATGGCCGGTACCGAGCAGCGCCCGTCGCTGCGGCTGACGCTGTCGCTGCAGGAGGGCACCGACGTCAAGCAGGTGTGGGGGGAGCTCGACGCGAAAGTCCTCTCCCGCGCCCGCGAAGCGCTGGGCACGGATACCTTGCCCACGGCGATCCGCCTGCAACTGGACCGGGCTCCCCGCCAACGCGTCCACTGACCGAGGAGGTCCGCTGTGCTCCCCCTGCAGCCGCCGGTGAAACCGATGCTGGCCAGTCCGACCGACGGCATCCCGCGGCGCGGCGGCCTGCTGTTCGAGCCGAAGTGGGACGGCTTCCGCTGCCTGGTGTTCGTCGATCCGCAGGCCGGTACCCCGGTGCAGCTGCAGTCCCGCACCGGCCGGTCGCTCAACCGCTACTTCCCGGAGGTGCTGGCCACCGTCGCCGAGCACGTCCGCCGTCCGGCGGTGCTGGACGGCGAGCTGGTGGTGATCCGGCGCGACGAGGTGGGCGACCGGCTGGACTGGGACGTGCTGAGCGAGCGCATCCACCCGGCCGCCAGCCGGGTCCGGATGCTCGCCGAGCAGACCCCGGCCACCTTCATCGCCTTCGACCTGCTCGCCCTGGACGAGCGCGACCTCACCGAAGCCCCGCAGACCGAGCGCCGCGAGCTGCTCGCCGGGCTCGGCCTCAACAGCAGCGGTCTGCGCACCACGCCGGTCACCGACGACCCGGACACCGCCGCGGAGTGGTTCCGGGTGTTCGAGGGCGCCGGTCTGGACGGCATCATCGCCAAACCCACCGGCGGCGCCTACCTGCCCGGCAAGCGGACCATGCTCAAGATCAAGCACTCGCGCACCGCCGACTGTGTGGTCGCCGGATTGCGCTGGCACGCCAAGACCGAGCCCGGCACCGCGGTGGGATCGCTGCAGCTGGGCCTGCACGACGAGCACGGGGTGCTGCACCACGTCGGCGTCGTGGGCGCGTTCTCCGCGGCCCGGCGGCGCGAGCTGGCCACCGAGCTCGCCGAGCTCATCACCGACGGCGAGCACCCGTGGGTGGGCGAGAACGCGACCGGCCGGCGGCTGCCGGGGTCGGTGAACCGCTGGAACAGCAGCGAGCAGCCGTGGGTGCCGCTGCGGCCGGAGCGGGTCGTCGAGGTCTCCTACGACCACACCGAAGGCGGGCATCCGGCGCGGTTCCGCCACACCACGCAGTTCGTCCGGTGGCGCCCGGACCGCGACCCGGAGTCCTGCCGCTACGACCAGCTGGACGAGCCGGCGCGCTACGACCTCGACGCGGTGCTGGTAGGCGACGTGGATCGCGAAACCCGTTCGAACGGGTAATGTCCGTCGCCGTGCACATCGCGGTGATCGGTTCTGGCGGTATCGGTGGAGTTCTCGCAGCGGCAGCGCACGCCGCAGGGCACGAGGTGTCGCTGTGCGTGCGGACCCCGTTCGACCAGTTGACGGTGGAAACCCCGGAAGGCACCCGGGAAATCCCGGCACCGGTGGTGACCGACCCCGGTGAGCTCGGCGAGGTCGACTGGATCCTGCTGACCACCAAGGTCCAGGACGTGCCGAGCACGTCCGGCTGGCTGCAGCGCCTGGACGACGGCCGCGCGCCGATCGTGGTGGTGCAGAACGGGGTCGAGCACCGCTCGTCGGTCGCCTCGATGGGCCTGCGGGGCCCGGTCCTGCCCGCGCTGATCTACGTCGCGGCCGAGCGGGTGAGCCCCGGCCACGTGGTACGCCGCTCCCCCATGACGATGCAGGTTGAAGCGGGTGAGGTCGGCGAGCGCTTCGCCGCCCTGCTCGCCGGCGACGCCCTGACGATCCGCCCGACCGACGACTTCCGCACGGCGGCCTGGCGCAAGATGCTCACCAACCTGGCACCGAACCCCATCACCGCCCTCACCCTCCGCCGCCTGGACGTCCTCGCCGAACCCGACGTCCGGGAGCTGTGCGCCGGAGTCCTCGCCGAGGCGGTCGACGTGGCCCGAGCCGAAGGCGCCGACCTCACCCACGCCGACGCGGAGAAGGTCCTGGCCGACTACATCGAGAAGTTCCCCCCGACGAACGGGACCTCGATGCTCTACGACCGGCTCGCAGGCCTGCCGACGGAGCACGAGCACATCACCGGCGTCCTGGTCCGAGCGGCGACCACCCACGACATCCCGGTCCCCCTCAACAAAACCCTCCTGACCCTGATGCGGGCCCTCCACCCCACCAAGCTCCCCGCCGTCTGACCGGGGAATCAAAGTTCAATGGAAATCAGACCTCCGATTTCCATTGAACTTGCGGAAGTTCTCCACAGCCAGGACGACCTGTCCACACCCGTCGGCATGTCGGG
>NZ_JBEOVY010000101.1:0-21471 GCF_040295745.1 Saccharopolyspora sp. NPDC002686 | reverse complement strand
GTGGCTGATGTCCAGGTTGGTACCGGCGATCTCGGTGCGCAGTTCGTTGAGCCGCTGGTACTGCTGCACCGCCGAGGTGCGCTCGGCGGCGGCGAGTTCTAGCACGAGGGCGTGCACGATGGTCAGCGGGGCGATGAGCTCGTTCGCCGCGCCCTCGGTGGAGTCGGGCAGCGGTAGCACGGTGCCGGCCCGGGTTTCGCGGGCCTCGTCGATGGCTTCGGTCAGCAGCACGCTGCGCGCGCCGATCCGGTGCGCGTGGTCGAGGACGATGCCAATCTCGCGGAACACCCGCAGCGGTGCGATGACGGCCACCGCGTGCCCGGGTTGCAGCCGCAGCAGGTCGTCGGCGAGGCGGAATCCGGTCGCGGTCCAGGAATCCGCCGGTTTCCCCGCGCGTCGCAGGGCCAGCGCCAGGTGGTCGGCGATGGCGGCGCTGGGGCCGATTCCGTAGGTCCAGATGTGCTCGGCCTCGTTGAGCGCTGCGACGGCGTGCGACCAGTCGGCGCTGTCGATGAGCGCGGGCACCTCGCCGAGGAGGGCCAGTCCGGCGTCGATCACGGGTTGCAGCACGCCGTGCTCGGGGTGCAGCCGCTGCACCCGGTGGTCGAGGACCTGCGCGGGGTCGCGGCGGCGGGCCAGGTGGTCGACGAGGCTGCGCTTGAGGTCGTTGAGCCCGTCGAAGCCGAGCTTGCGCGCCGTCCGGATGACCGTCGCATCGCTGGTGCCGGTGACTTCCCCGAGTTTGGCGGCCGAGGAGATCGCCGCCTCCTCGGGATGGCGTTGCAGGTAGTCGGCCACCGCTCGTTCGCCGCTCGCGAGCCCGCCCACCCGGTTTCGGATGCGCTGCCCCAGCGACTCGGTTCGCGAAGTGTTCACGTTGTCCATTGTGCCTCCACGAAGTGAATGCTACGTTCCTGGGCTAGTGGAGCCAAGGGTTCCCGACCTCCTGCGGAGACCGTGATGAAACCAGTTCAGCAGTCGAGCGTCGCAGTGATCGGAGTGGGCACGATGGGCAGCCAGCTGCTGCACCGGCTCGCCGCCGACGGCCTCGCGGTGACCGGCTTCGAGCAGTTCGGCATCGGCCACGAACGCGGTGCGGCCGGTGGTGAGACGCGCATCTTCCGCGTCGCGTACAAGGAGGGCGGTGATTACGTCCCGCTGCTGCGGGAAGCGCGCGCGGCGTGGCAGGAGCTCAGCGCCCGCGCGGGTGTCCCGCTCTTCGAGCCCTGCGGTGCGATGACCATCGGATCTGCCGAGGACGCCGACGTGCGCACCGTGGTCGACGTGACCGAGCAGTGGGGCCTCGACGTCGAGCGGCTCGACCACCGGGAAGCCGCTCGCCGGTTCCCGCAGCACCGCCTCTTCCCGGACGACGTCGTGCTGCTCGACCGCCAAGGCGGCCTGCTGCACCCGCAACGCGCGATCGCCGAAACGACCCTGCTCGCCGAGAAAGCCGGAGCGCAGCTGCACACCGGCACCACCGTCGAGGACGTCGTCGACCACGGCGACGGCGTCGCCGTGCGCTTCCGCCGCGGTGACGAGATCCAGGTCGAGGAGTTCGACCAGGCGGTCGTGTGCACCGGGCCGTGGATCACCCGGAGCGTGCCGATGCTCGCTCGCGACGTCGAGATCCGGCGCGCCGTGCTGTGCTGGTTCGAGACCGCCGAGGGCTGGGGACCCGCGCACTTCCCGGTGGGAATCCGGCGCAGCGGCGGGGAGAACACCTTCTCCTTCTTCCCGGACGTCGGCGGCGGGGTGAAGGTCAACCTGCACGTACCCAAGTCCACAGTGGACGACCCGGACCTGCTGGATCCGGAGGTGGCTCCGGACTACGTCGCCAGGGTGTCCGCGGCGGTGTCGAGCTGCCTGCGCGGACTGCCGTCGCGCCCCGCCGCGGTGCGGACCTTCATGGAGGGCTACACCGCGGACAACCACGGCATCATCGGCCGCGACCCGGACCGGCCGAACGTGCTGGTGATGGGCGGCTTCTCCGGTCACGGCTTCAAGCTGGCACCCGTGTTCGCCAGGGCGGCCGCGGAGCTGCTGCGCACCGGTCGCACCGACGTGCCGATCGACCACTTGTCGCTGTCCCGCCTCCGCTGAGCCGGACCGGCCCCTCCTCCTCGTTACCCGCGCAGCCCTGGGGCAGCGCGGCACCTCTTCTGCCGTCCCGGTCCGGGACGGCCACACCGCTCGCTCGAACGACCCTTGGGGAATGCCATGCTGCGCATCGGTATCGACGTCGGCGGCACGTTCACCGACGTGACCGCGCTGGACACGTCCACCGGCCTGTTCCACGTCCACAAGCTGCCGTCCACCACCGACGACCAGTCGATCGCCGTCGCCGACGGCGTCCGCGCGGTGCTGCGCCTGGCCGGTGCCGACCCGGCAGAAGTCGGCTACCTCGGCCACGGCACCACCGTGGCCACCAACACCGTGCTGGAATCCAACGGCGCCCGCACCGCCCTGGTCACCACCGCAGGTCTGCGCGACGTCGTGGAGATCGGCCGCCAGCAGCGCCCCGACCTCTACGACCTGGACGCCGACAAGGCGCCACCGCTGGTGCCGCGGTCCCAAGTGCACCCGGTGGTGGAGCGGATGTCGGCCGAGGGCAAGGTGCTCGAACCGCTCGACGCCGACGACCTCGCCGCCGTGATCGACCGAGTGCGCGCCGACGAACCCGAGGCGGTCGCGGTGTGCTTCTTGCACAGCTACCGCAACGCCCACCACGAGCTGGAGGTGGCGGAACGGCTGCGCGCGGCGCTGCCCTCGGTCTACGTGTGCGCCTCCGCCGAGATCGCACCGGTCTTCCGCGAGTTCGAGCGGTTCTCCACCACCGTGGTCAACGCCTACGTCGGCCCGCGGATCAACCGCTACATGTCGCGGCTGGCCGAGCGGATCCGGTCCACCGGCGTGCCGGTCGAACCCAAGGTGATCGGTTCCAGCGGCGGCATGATGTCGTTGGCATCGGTCGGCCGCTACCCGGTCACGACGCTGCTGTCCGGGCCGTCGGCCGGCGTGGTCGCCGCGTCGCAGGTGGCAGGCCAGGCGGGCTTCGGCGACCTGATCACCTTCGACATGGGCGGCACCAGCACCGACGTGTGCCTGGTGCGGGACGGTCGAGCGCTGGTGTCCGCGCAGCGGCGCATCAACGACCGCCCGGTGCGCACCCCGTCGCTGGACATCCACACCGTCGGTGCCGGCGGCGGCAGCATCGCCCGGGTCGACACCGGTGGGGCGCTGGAAGTCGGCCCCAGCAGCGCCGGATCCCAGCCCGGACCCGCCGCCTACGGCTGCGGCGGGGTCGAACCCACCGTCACCGACGCCAACGTCCTGCGCGGACGGCTGAACCCGGAGCACATCCTCGGTGGCGCGCTCGCCGTCGACCACCCGGCGGCGGCGCGGGCGGTGGACCGCATCGCCACCGCGATGGGCACCGACCGGGCAGCGGCGGCACGCGGCATCGGCCGGATCGCGGCGGTCAACATGGCCGGTGCGGTGCGCAAGGTCTCGGTGGAGGCCGGTGAGGATCCGCGCGACTACGTGCTGGTCGCCTTCGGCGGCGCCGGACCGCTGCACGCCGTCGAGGTCGCGCGCGAGGTCGGCATGAGCACCGTGCTCGTACCGCCGAACCCGGGAACGCTGTGCGCGCTCGGCCTGCTCGTCACCGACATCCGCACCGAGTTCGCCAAAGCGGTGCTGGCCGACGTCGCCGACAGCGACCTGGACAAGCTCAACGAAGCGCTGCACGAGGTGCACGGCGCCGCCGCGGACTGGCTCGCCGCCGAAGCACCCTCCGATGTGGACACGACGATCACCGGTGTGGCCAGGATGCGCTACGCCCGGCAGAACTTCGAGCTCTCCGTGGCCTTGCCGCAGCAGGTGATCGACGCGGCGAGGTTCGACGCCGCCGCGCTCGCCGAGCTCACCGCCGCCTTCCACGACCAGCACACCAAGAGCTACGGCTTCGCCCACCACGACGCCCGGGTGCAGATCGTGGAGGTGCAGCTGACCCCGGCGGCAGTGGTGGACAAACCCGAACTGCCCGCCGTCGAAGGGGGAACCGACCCCTCCGGCGCGCTGCTCGGGCACCGACCGGTGGACTTCGACGACACGGGCGAGCTCGAAACCCCCGTATACGACCGGTCGGGCCTGCGCGCGGGCACCGTGCTGCCCGGCCCCGCCATCGTCGAACAGCTCGACACCACCACGGTCATCCCCCCGTCGTCCACCGCGCGCGTCGACCGCTGCGGCAACCTGATCATCGAACTGGAGCAGTGATGAGCACTCCCGATCCGATCACCGTGCAGGTCATCGGCGCGTCCCTGGTGACCATCGCGGAGGAGATGGGCGCGGTGCTGCGCCGGGCCAGCTACTCGACGAACATCAAGGAGCGCTCGGACTGCTCCACCGCGCTGTTCGACGAGCACGGCAAGCTGGTCGCCCAGGCCGAGAACATGCCGATCCACATGGGATCGATGACCGGCCTGATCGACTCGCTGGAAGCCTCCGCGCTGACCGCGCAGCCCGGCGACGTGTTCATCACCAACGACCCCTACCACGGCGGCGGCACCCACCTGCCGGACATCACGATGGTCAAGCCGGTCTTCGACGGTGGTGAGCTCCTCGGCTACAGCGCCAACATCGCGCACCACTCCGACATCGGCGGCCGGGTGCCGGGCAGCAACGCGGGCGACTCGAACTCGCTGTTCCAGGAAGGCCTGCGGATCCCGCTGGTCAAGTTCGCCACCGACGCCGGGGTCGAGCAGGCACCGCTGGCGTTCGTCGAGCTCAACTCGCGACTGCCGCAGGAACGGCGCGGTGACATGCTCGCCCAGCTCGCCTCGGTGGAGGTGGGGGAGCGGCGGCTGCGCGAGGTGCACCAGCGCCACGGCCGCGAGACCGTCCGCGCTGCGACCGCGCACCTGCTGGAGCACTCCCGGAAACGGCTGTCGGCGGCGCTGCTCGAAGTCCCGGACGGCACCTACCGGTTCCGCGATCGCATGGACCCCAGCGACGGGCCCGCCACCGAGATCGTGGTGGCCATCACCATCGCGGGCGACCGGGTGTCGCTGGACTTCGACGGCACCGGACCGCAGAGCCCGGTCGGCATCAACGTGGTGCGCCCGGCGCTGGAAGCCACCGTCTACTACGCCTTGAAGGCGGTGCTGGACCCGGGGATCCCGCCCAACGGCGGGTTCTTCGACGCCGTCGGGATCAGCGCGCCGCACGGCAGCATCGTCAACCCGATCGAGCCCGCGCCGGTCACCGCCCGCACCGACACCTGCCAGCGGGTCGCCGACGTCGTGCTGGGCGCGCTGGCCGAGGCGGTACCGGAACGCGTGCCCGCGGCCAGCCACAGCACCGTCACGTACGTGACGTTCTCCGGGGAGCACGACGGCGAGTTCTTCGTCTACCCGGAGGTGGTTGCCGGTGGTGGCGGCGCCCGGACCGGCAAGGACGGCATGGACGCCGTGCAGGTTCACATCACCAACTCCTCGAACCTGCCGATCGAGGCGCTGGAGCAGGAGTACCCGCTGCTGGTCGACACCTACGAGCTGATTCCCGACTCCGGCGGCGCGGGCACCCACCGCGGCGGCCTCGGCGTCCGCCGGGACGTGCGGATCCGCTGCGACCACGCGGAGTTCTCCGCGCACGCCGACCGCCAGGCGTCCCGCCCGTGGGGCCTGCAGGGCGGTCAGGACGGCAGCCCCGGGCGGTTCGTCATCAACCCCGGCCGCGCCGATGAACGCCAACTGCCGGGCGGCCGGATCTCCGGGGTCCAGCTGCGGGAAGGCGACGTGCTCCGGGTGGAAAGCCCGGGCAGCGGCGGCTTCGGCGACCCCGCGCAGCGCTCGCCGGAGCAGGTGCGCGAGGACCTGCGCAACGGTCGCATCACCGAACGAGCAGCACGCGAGCACCACGGATTCACCTCGGCCGACTGACTCCTGGCACCGATTGGAGTGCAGGCATGACGACAGCACCGACCGTTTCCGCACCTCCGGACAGATCCCTGGTCCGCCGCGTGACCTGGGCGACCTGGTCGGGTTGGGGCCTGGACGGCTTCACCAACCAGATGTTCCCGCTGGCGCTCAGCGGCATCATCGCCACGCTCGGCCTGACCACCGCCCAGGGCGGTCTGGCCACCTCCAGCGCGCTCATCGCCTCGGCAGTGGGCGGCGTGGTCGGCGGACGCCTGGCCGACCGGTTCGGCCGGGTCCAGGTGCTGGTCCTGGTCATCGCCGCCTACGCCCTGTTCACCGGCCTGACCGCGACCGCGCAGAACTTCGAGCAGCTGCTGATCTGGCGCACCCTCGAAGGGTTCTTCTTCGGCGCCGAGTGGCCGGTGGGCGCAGCGCTGATGGCCGAGTACGCCGCGCCGGAGCGGCGGGGCCGAGCGCTGGCCTGGATCCAGTCGGCGTGGGCGGTCGGCTGGGGCGTGGCCAACCTCGCCTACGTGCTCAGCCACGCGTGGCTGCCCGAAACCCTCGCTTGGCGGGTGATGTTCGCCGTCGGCATCCTGCCGGCGGTGGTGGCCCTGCTGATCCGGCGGAACCTGCGCGATGTGCCGACGGTCCGGGTGCGGCGCGAACCGCGGCAGAAGGGCGCGTTCGGCGAGCTGTTCGCGCCGGGACTGCGCAAGTACACCGTGCTGGGCACCCTCTTCGGCGCCACCGGACTGGCCAGCACCTACGCCCTGCAGACCTGGATCCCCCTCTACTTGAAGGAAGAACGCGGCCTGAGCGTGAGCAGCACGGCGCTCTACATCTGGTTCATGATCGTCGGCAACTGGCTCGGCTACGTGCTCGGCGGGCACGTGCACGACCGGATCGGACGGCGCTGGGCGTTCACGCTCTTCTACCTGGGCACGGCGGTCTTCGGCTTCCTGTTCATGGCCGTCCCCGTCCAAGCGCTCTGGTACAACCTGCTGCTCGCAGCCGTGGTCGGGTTCTTCATCTCGGCCCAGGCATCGGGCAAGGGCGCGCTGTTCACCGAACTGTTCCCGGCACGGGTGCGCGGGACCGGGGCCGGGATCACCTACAACGTCGGCCGCGGCGTCGCGGCGTTCAGCCCGGCCCTGATCGGCTGGGCGTCGGACGGCATCGGTCTGGGCAGCGCCATCGTCGTGGTCCTGCTCGTCTGCACAGCGCTGACCGTCCTGTTCGTCTGGCTGCTCCCGGAGACCAGGGGCCGAGTGCTCGACTAGCTGATTTCGCCAGGTCGGAACAGGTCACCGACACCACCTGATCGGACAGAACTCGACACCCGCGGAAGAACTGAGGGTTCCATGAAGAGATTCCTTCCCAAGACCAAGCGCAGGTCGCTTCCCGTTGCGGTTCTGGGCACCCTGACCGCTGCCACGCTCCTGTCCACGATGGCCTCGGCCGCCGAGCCGCCCGCGGCTCCTGCGGCGGAGCAGGCACCGTCGACCACGGCTGGTGGAGCCCCGGCGGCGGCGCAAGTGCCGGCGCCGACCGTCACGGGGCCGATCCCGGCGGCGATGCCCCCCGGGACCGACCTCACGCACAACTACCCCCAGCTGGCCGCGGAACCCGGCTTCGACCTGTCCCGGCGCGGATACGTCGAGGAGGAGTACTTCTTCGGCGGGAACGCGACGCGCTACGACACACCGCCGATGGCCGACGGCGTCGCGTTGTCCACCGGGAACCCGTACCAGACCAGGATGATCGTCCGGCGCCCGGAGGACCCCGCGAAGTTCAACGGCACCGTGATCGTCGAATGGGTCAACGTGACCTCGGGCTACAACCTCGACGTGCACTGGCAGGAATCCCGCGACTACCTGACGCGCGAGGGCTACGCCTACGTGGGGGTGTCGGCGCAACGCGTCGGCGTGCAGGAACCGCCCTACGGCCTGACCGCGTGGAGCCCGGACCGCTACGGCGCGCTCGACGTCACCGCGGGTGGCACGATCACCGACGACTCGCTGTCCTACGACATCTTCTCCCAAGCCGGACAGGCCGTTCGGACGAACCCAGCCGTCCTCGGCGGACTTCGACCGGCCACCGTGCTGGCCGTCGGCCAGTCGCAGTCGGCGTCGCGGCTGGCGCTGTACTACAACTCGATCCAGCCGCTGGCCCAGGTGTACGACGGCTTCATGCTCTTCGTGGGCAGCGGCGGCCCGTTCCGGACCGACATCCCCGCGAAGCTGATGCGGATCAGCACCGAGACCGAGGCCGTCCTGAACCGGACGCCGATGCAGCCGGATTCCGGGGTTCTCCGGACGTGGGAGATCGCGGGCGCATCGCACGTCGACTACTGGTTCATGATGGACCGCATGCTGACCGCCGCGCGCGACGGCCTGAAGCCCTTCTCGTTCGCATGCGACCGGCAGCCGCTGAGCCACGTCGAGGTGAAGAGCGTGCTCAACGCCGGGTACCAGCACCTCGTCAACTGGGTTCGCCACGACCAGCAGCCACCCACCGCGCAACCGATCCGGACGACACCCACCCCGACCGGCAACGTGATCCCGCGCGATGAGAACGGACTCGCGTTCGGCGGCATCCGGCTGTCCGAAGTGGACGCGCCGACCGCGACCAACGACGGCGAGAACTCCGGGCAGGAGCTCTGCCGCCTGTACGGATCGCACCGGCCCTTCACCGCGGAGAAGCTCGCTTCGCTGTACCCGACCCACGACGCCTACGTGCGGGCGGTGCGCAGCGTGACGAACAGGAACCTCCAGCAGGGCTTCGTCCTCGCGCACGACGCCGGCGAGATCGTCCGCGACGCCGAAGCATCCCGCATCGGGACGCCGAACCCGCTTCCGGTCCCGTAACGACCACCCGAGATCGTCGGCCGTCCGGCACCGGACGGCCGGCGATCCCCTGCCGGTACGCGTCATCCACCGAGAGGCGGCCATGAGCGAACAGACGAAGGTTTCCCCTAGCGACAGAGGGTTCTTCGGCCACCCCCGCGGGCTGGCCACGTTGTTCTTCCTGGAGATGTGGGAGCGGTTCTCCTACTACGGGATGTCCGCGATCCTGCTGTACTACCTGTACGACCAGACCTCCGACGGCGGGCTCGGGCTGGAGAAGCAGACCTCCTCGGCGCTGGTGTCGATCTACGGCGCCCTGGTGTTCATGTCCGGCGTCCTCGGGGGCTGGGTGGCCGACCGGTTGCTGGGCATGCGCCGCGCGGTCCTGCTGGGCGGCGTCCTGATCATGTGCGGTCACATCGCGCTGGCGCTACCCGGCGGATTACCAGCGCTGCTGGTGTCGATGCTGCTGATCGTGGTCGGCACCGGACTGCTGAAGCCGAACGTGTCCAGCATGGTGGGGGAGCTGTACTCGCCGACCGACAACCGCCGCGATGCCGGGTTCTCCCTGTTCTACATGGGCATCAACCTGGGTGCCTTCATCGCGCCGTACCTGGTGGGCACGCTCGGGCAGCAGGTCGACTACCACCTCGGGTTCGTCCTCGCGGCCATCGGAATGGCGGCGGGGCTGGTGGTGTACGCACGGGGGCGGAGCCGGCTCGGGCAGTCCGGGGACGCGCCGACCAATCCGCTGCGGTCCGGTGAGCGGCGCCAGGTGGCGATGCGCGCAGCCGCGGGCACCGCCGTGCTGGTGGTGGTTCTCGTGGTGCTCGGCGTCGCCGGGGCTTTGACCGTCCAAGCGCTGATCAACGCCGTGACGGTCCTCGCGGTGGTGCTGCCGGTGGCGTACCTGATCATGATGCTGCGCAGCCCGCACACCGATGCCGTGGAGCGGTCCCGGTTGATCGCCTACATCCCGCTGTTCATCGGCGCGGTGTGCTACTGGGTGGTCAACCAGCAGTCCGGCTCGGTGCTGGCGCAGTTCGCCGACACCCGGACCGACCTGGAGATCTTCGGGTTCGCGGTGCCGTCCTCTTGGTTCCAGTCGCTGAACCCGATCGCCACGCTCCTGCTGGCCCCCACCTTCGCCTGGCTGTGGATCAAGCTGGGGGACCGGCAGCCCGCGACGCCGCGCAAGTTCGCCACCGGGCTGCTGCTCGGCGGGGCGTCGTTCGTGCTGATGGCCGGGCCCGGTCTGCTCCGCGGCGTGGATGCGCCGGCCAGTCCGTGGTGGCTCGTCGCGAGCTACTTCGTGGTGATCTGCGGATCGATGTGCCTGTCGCCGGTGGGGTTGTCGGCCACCACCAAGCTCGCCCCGCGTGCTTTCCTGGCGCAGATGATGAGCTTGTGGTTCCTGGCTTCCGCCGCGGCGCAGGGCATCAACGCCCAGCTGGTGCAGTTCTACCGCGCGGAGACCGAGGTCGGGTACTTCGCCGGGGTCGGGGCGGCGGTGATGGTGGCGGGAGTGGTCATGCACCTGATGACGCCGTGGGTTCAGCGGCGCATGGCCGGTGTGCGGTGAGAAGTCGGTCGAACCTGGAGGAGCGCGAGATGCGAGTGGTGGTCGTCGGCAGCGGCATCGTCGGTGCGGCAGCCGGTTACGAGTTGGCCAGGGCCGGGGTGGACGTGGTCCTGGTGGACTCCTCGAACCCGGGTCGTGCGACGTCCGCCGGTGCCGGGATCATCTGCCCCTGGTCGTCCAGAGTGGACGATCCCGAGTGGTACCGGTTCGCGATCGCCGGGGCGGAGTACTACCAGGAGCTGCTGGCGGCGTTGGAAGCCGACGGGGAGACCGAGCTCGGCTACCGCCGGGTCGGCTCGTTGCGGCTGGTCGCGGCGGACGAATCGGAGGAGGCGTTCCGGCTCGTGGCCGAGCGCGCCGCGAAGTCCCCGATGGCCGGCGAGGTGGAGCTGATCAGCGCGAGCCGTGCCCGCGAGCTCTTCCCGCCGCTCGAGCACGACGGCCCGGCGATCCACATCCCCGGCGCAGCGCGCCTGGACGGTCGGTCGGTCCGCGATGCGATGCGTCGCGCCGCAGCCCAGCACGGGGCTCGGCTCATCAACGGCACGGCCGCGATCGTCGCCGACAGCGCGGTCCGCGGGGTGCGGGTCGACGACGTGTTCGTCGAGGCGGATGCCGTGATCGCGGCATCCGGTGCTTGGTCGCCGCAGCTGCTGGAACCGATCGGCGTCCAGGTGCGGGTCGTGCCGCAGCGCGGGCAGATCACGCACCTGCGGCTGCCGGGCGTGGACACCGCGAACTGGCCGGTCGTGCTGCCGCGGTCGCGGCACTACCTCCTGGCCTTCGACGACTCGCGGGTCGTGGTCGGCGCGACCCGCGAGGACGACGCCGGCTTCGACCACCGGCTGACCGCCGCCGGGATGGCGGAGGTGCTCGGTGAAGCGCTGTCGGTGGCGCCAGGACTGGCCGGTGCCACCCACGTGGAGACCCGCATCGGGTTCCGCCCGATGGGACCCGACATCAGGCCGCTGCTCGGCGCGGTCCCGCAGGTCGCCGGTTTGGTCGTGGCCAACGGGCTGGGGGCGTCCGGTCTGACCATGGGCCCGTACGCGGGTTCGGTCGCGGCGCGGTTGGCCCGCCAGGTCGACCCGGGGATCGACCTGGCGCCCTACGACCCGCTGCGCTGAGAGTCGCGGGCATGCGGCCGGCGGGCGGTTCCCGCCGGCCGCACGTCCCTCACTTCGATGCGGACTTGGCTCCCTGCAAGACGTTGAGCGCTTCGAGCAGGTGCACGCGGAACCGCTCGTGGTTCTCGCTCATCGGGAAGTGACCGATCTCCGGCATCTCGATGAAGGTGCCGTTCTTGATCTGGGCGGCCGTCCGCGCGCTGTCGGCGGGCGTGGTGAGGTAGTCGTACTCGCCGGTGAGCATCACGACCGGGCACTGGTCGGTGTCGATCTCGCCGAGCTTGTCGCGCAGGTCGTGGTCGACGGAGTAGAAGTGCAGGTCGCCCTTGAACGCCTCGGATCCCTGGGAGTAGTAGAACCAGGTCTTCCAGCGATCGGACTCGGGCGACTGCGGAGCCATCAGGTCCCACGTGCCGCTGGCGCAGACCTGAGCGGCGTTGGCGTGCGGGTGCTGCCACCAGTCGAGGTAGAAGCCGGGGGAGCGGTCGGCGCCCTCGACCGCGAGCACGCCGGCGAAGCGGTCCGGCCGCCGCAGCGCCAGCTGCAGCGCGATGTTGCCGCCGAAGGACGAGCCCATGAACAGCGGGTCCTCGAGTTCGAGCGCGTCGCACAGCGCGATGATGAAGTTGGCGTAGTGGTCGGCGGTGAGCTTGTACTCCTCCTTCCACCACTCGACGTTCTCCGGCGGGTCGGACTTGCCGTGGCGGGGCAGGTCGTAGGCGATCACGCGGTAGTTCGCGGTGATCTCCTCGTCCTCCAGCAGACCGCGCCACTGGTGGTTGTGGCACCCGGCGGTGTGCTGGCAGACCAGCGGCTGCCCGGTGCCGTTCTCGAGGTAGTACACCTTGTACTCGAGGCCGTCCACCTCGAGGGTGACGTAGCGCCCGGTCACGGGCGAGATCTTGCTCATGCCGATGTCCTTCCTCAGACGGGGGCGCCGATGGTGCGCAGCAGTTCGATCTGCCGGGTGATGCAGCGGAGGTTCTGCATGAGGACGAGGACGTCGCCCTCCAGCTCCATGTCGCGCCGGAACGTCGCGGACCAGATGCCGTGGCACATCGGCGGCGGCACCGGCTGGCCGAAACCGCGCCACGTCTCGACCCCGGCGCGGATCGCGAACTGGTAGGGCACGTCCAACGGGCCGGGGTCGACCGCGACGTTCACGACGCGTCCGGATTCGACCTGCACGACGAACCGGTGCTCGACGGCGTCGAGCAGGTACGAGCAGGTGAAGTACTTGCCGTGGGCCTGGATCTCCGGATCGCCGTTGCTGGCGGAGGTGAACGCTTCGGCCCACGCCTCGGCCGACGGGGAGCGGGTAGCCGCTGTCATCTCGGCTCCTCTCTGCGCGGAACGGGTACGAGTGCCGCCGACGGGGCGGCACTCGTAGATACGACTACCCGCGTCGCCGCAGGTCCAATACCTGTTGGCCACCGTTCGATAGCCCAGAAGAATTGGTCGCCGGACCAGGCGCGCGCTTATCATCCGTGCGTGGCGGAACTACCGGAGCTTCGCGTGCTGCGCTATTTCGTCGCCGTCGCGGAGGAGCTGCACTTCGGGAGGGCGGCCGCACGCCTGCACATCAGCCAGCCGTCGCTGAGCGTGCAGATCCGCAAGCTGGAGCACTCCCTCGGTGCTCGCCTGCTGGAGCGCACCAGCCGCTACGTCGAGCTGACACCGGCTGGTCTGGTGCTGCTCGACGAGGCGCGCCGCCTCCTGGTCAGCGCCGAGCGGCTCGCGTTCGCCACCCGCGAGGCGGCCAACGGCCACCGGGGTTCGCTGATCGTCGGCTTCCAGAGCAACGCCGCCGCCGAGCTGACCCCGAAGATCCTCGCGGCGTTCCAGGCCCGCTACCCGAGCGTGCAGGTCGAGATGCGCTCGCACGACTTCAGCGACCCGTACGCGGGGTTGGGCAACGGAAGCGTCGACGTCGCCTTCGTCCGCCCGCCGGTGCTCGTGCAGAGCTGGCTGTCGGTGGAAACGCTGTTCGTCGAGCCGCGCGTGCTCGTCACGTCGAGCGAGTCGCCGCTCGCCGAGCGCGCGAAGGTGACCGTCGAGGACGTGGCGGATGAGCCGTTCGTCGGCCGCCGGGCTCCCGAGTACTGGCGGGACTTCTGGCTGGCCTCGGAGAGCCGCGGTCCGCACCCGGTCCGGCTGGGCGCTGAGGTCAGCAGCGTCGACGAGTGCTTCGAGGCCATCCTGTCCCGCCGCGGCGTCGCCTTCACCCAGGCCTCGACCCAGCGGTTCTACGGGCGTCCCGGCCTGTCGTTCGTTCCGGTGGACGGCCTGCCGCCGTCCCCGCTGGCCATCGCCTGGCGCAACGACATGGACGCCCAACCCGTCCACGACTTCGTCGAGACGGCCCGCCTGCTGGCCGGCCTGGACATCGTCCCCACGGCGTCCCGCGCAGGTACCGCTCAGCAGCCGGGCAGTCACGCGTCCTAGCCGGACAGCCCGCTGGTGGTCGTGAGTGCGAAAGCCGCCTCCAGCCGGTTCAAGCGCTCACGACCACTCAGCGACGGGTCAGTGCGGGCCGGTGGCGCCGTACTCGTGCTCGCCCCGGATCAGGGCTCCGGTGGTGAAGCGCTGGGCGGTGAAGGCGGCCAGCTCGGGGCGTTTCGGGGCACCGGTGAGGATCCAGCGGGCGAGCTCCGCGCCGATCGCCGGGGCCTTGCCGAATCCCGACCCGCTCCACCCCGCGGCCAGGTGCAGGCCCGGTACCTCGGACGGCCCGAGGACCGGGCGGCCGTCCGGGGTGATGTCCAGCGCGCAGGTCCGGCCGAGCCGGTACGGGGCCCGGGCCATCGCCGGGACCCGGCGGCCGAGCCTGGTCAGGCCTTCGGCGACGAAATCCGGGTCCGGCTCGCCGAAATCGGCGTCCGGGTCGTCCAGCCACTCCCGTTCCGGCGCGTGCCGGCCGACCAGCGTGCGGTGAACTACAGGGCGAACATCAGGACCGGGTTGATCAGGTTCCACCAGCTCACCCACTGGGTAAACGACTCGGCCTTGAAGGACCGCGTTTCTTTGGGGATTGCGGTCCGTGGGGCTTCGCTTGCGCTCCCGTCGCCACTGGCTGTGACGGTGCGGGTCGCATCGCCCACCAGCTAGCTGGTGGGTTGGGGCATGTTTACGAATACCCACGCCGAGCGTGCGCGGTCGCGCACGTTGACCCCGGCGACGACGTCGGCTGGTCCAGCGAGACCGCACCGACGACAACGAAAATCGTCCCGAGTGGGCCTGTTGGCCCGCTCGGTGTGACCGCACAGCGGGCAGTGCTGTGAGGTGTAGGCCGCGTCGACCTCGATCACCGGCACGCCCGCACGCTGTGCTTTGTAGGCGATGAACGAGCCGAGTTGGTGGAATGGCCATGAGGACTGTGTGGCCCGCTGGTCGCGTCGAACCGTGACCCGCTCGCGGATACCGCCGAGTTCTTCCAGGGCGATACCGCGTTCGGTGCGTTGGGCGACGGCCACAACATCTTTAGCGATCGTATGGTTCATATGCCCAGCGTGCCGCGCTTCTCGCTTGGCGCGCTTCTTAAGCAGCCTGGCTGCCGATCGGGTGCGCTTAGCTTGGATCTCCGCGCGTTTGCGCGCCTGCCACCTGCGGTAACGACCCAACCGGCGACCGGAATAGTTCACTGAGTCACTGGTTGTGGCCAGGTTGTTGATGCCCCGGTCGACCCCGATCCAGTCCACTGGCTCAAACTGCGGTTCCTCAGGAACCTCACAGGTAGCGATGAGAAACCACTTGCCGTCCCGGAACATCAGATCCGATTCACCCTTGCGGTGCTGCATCAGGGTTTTCAGATCGTTCGAGGCACAGCCGAACCGCACGTTCTTCATCCGGCCAGCAGTGGTCCAGATTGACACAGTGCGAGCATTGTAGTTCCACGACAAGCACCGGTCATCGAACGGCTGAGCCGAGACTGCCCGAAACGCGGTCGGCTTTGACTCGGCCCGAACACGACGCTTGGCACCTTTCCTGCCGAGGTTCCCAGCATCGATGTTCGCCTTCAGGATGGTGTAGGAGTCAGCGACCTTGCGAATGATGTGTAGTGCCGGTTGCGCCGAGAATCCCTCACTCTTCAACCAGCCGTAAGCGAGGCCCTGCAACGCCTTACGGTTGCGCTTTCCAGTCTTGAAAGCGCGCTGGGAAACCTCGTTCGCCGCTTGGTTGGCCGCGCGCAGGGTTGCATCTAGAGCCGACTCTTGCTCGGGAGTTGGCTGCAGCTTGACCTGCACAACGATCTTCACACAAGCACCATAGCGTCTTCTGTGTCGCCGCAGTGGATTCCAAACACCAACGGGTGTAGGGAAAATGAGCTCCGTGCACGGCCTGCATGCTCACCTGGTCTTCGTTACCAAGGACCGGCGTGGGGCGTTTCGCCGACTAGATCGTCGCGGGCTTCGAACAGAGCATGCGCGAGGTGTGCGCGAAACTGCGGGAGCGCAATCGCGACACGACCGCGTGCGTACCTCCTGCCGTAGGCCAAAATCTCCACAATGTTCGGCAGCCTCAAAGACGTATCCGCGAGCCACCTTTGCGAGGAGCGCGCAGACCACCTGCGCCGCGAGCACTCGTGGTGCCGAGCCGCGGTGCCGCATCCCGCGGCCATGCACCACTGGAGATCATCACGGGTTACAGCGGAACCAGACATGACCGGACTAAAACGAGCGGTCAGGCGCCTACGCCAGCCCACCAGGTAAGGGGGAACACGTTTCTCCCTGGCCTTAAAGGGGGAATTCCTGGGAGAACTCAGTTGAACTTGCAGAAGAACAGCACCATCACCACGACCGACACCACGCGGCCGGTCGCGGTCAGCGTGGAACCGTCCTCACCGCCCTGGGTGGTGAGCTCGATGCCGGTCCACGTCGCGACGTATCCGGCGGCGTACTGCACGACCGCCAGCGCCTCGATGGCCACCGTGGTCACGCCGCCCAGCAGCATCGACCAGCTCAGCAGGAAGCCGAGGTAGTTGCCGTGCGTCAGGTACGGGTAGCGCGCGACGCCGCCGCTGCGCGGGATCATCGACCCGGTCTCGGCGTAGTTCAAGGCGAGCACGGAGATCAGGATCGCGGTGATGACCCACGCCACGATCACCGCCGGGCCGGCGACGGCCCCGGCCGACAGCACCGCGAACAGCCAACCGGATCCGATGATCGAACCGATCGAGATGAACAGCAGTTGTTGGACGGACAGTTCGCGCCGGAGCTTCGAATCGCTGTCCTTGAAGTCGTGGATTTCGGCCATGGGTACCCCGAACTGGTCGCTGCTGCCCACCGGAAGATCGCTGGGCGTCCAGCAGTATGCGCCGCCGGGAATAACGTGGAAACCCATCGGGCACAGCGGTTTTCCACCCTGAGCGAAAGCCGTCCTGGCGGTGCGGGTGGTCCACTCCGGACTTTTCCGAAGTGCGGAAAGCCCGGCTGAATTCGCACCTGCACGACAAACCGCCCGAAGTTCGCGCGAACTCGGGCGGCTGTCGTGTGGACACTGTGGACGGATGGAGGGTGGCCGACCACGAGCGCGACGTGGTCGGTCCACGCTCGTGGTGCGCGTCAGCCCCGTTCGGAACGCAGGTCGCACCCCCGGGTCTCCCGCACGATCAGCGCGCTGACCAGTCCGATCAGCGCCGAGATCGCCCACAGCGCGGAGATCGGCCAGGACGCGCCGCCGGCGGCGCTGACGAGAGCGCCGGTCATGAGCGGCACGAACCCGGCCACGACGCCGCCGAGCTGGTAGCCGATCGAAGTGCCGGTGTAGCGGACGTTCGCGCTGAACAGTTCCGCGTACATCGCGGCGGTCGGTCCGTACATCCCCGCGTGGGACACGGCGAGCGCGAGCAGCATGGCCAGCCAGATGAACCCCGTCTGACCGGACTCCAGCAACCAGAAGAAGGGGAAGGCCAGCGCGACGGTGAACGCGGCGGCGGTCAGGAACACCGGACGGCGGCCGAGCTTGTCCGACAGCGAGCCGAAGTAGGGCACCGTCAGCGCCTCGACCACCGCCGCGACGAGCATCCCGGTCAGCAGCACGCTGCGCGGCAGACCGAGCTCGGTGGTGCCGTAGGACAGCACGAACACCGAGACGATGTAGAACGGCACACCGGCCGAGAGGTACAGGCCGACGGTCAGCGAGATCGCCTTCCAGTGGTGCCGGAACGCCTCGGCCGCCGGTAGCTTGCGCGTCCGCCCGGACTCCTTCGCCTGGACGAACGTCGGGCTCTCGGTGATCCGGGACCGGATGAACAAGCCCACCCCGATCAATGCGATGCTGAGCAGGAACGGGATCCGCCAGCCCCAGGAGCGCAGCGCTTCGTCGGGCAGCGGGGAGATCGCGGCGAACACCGTGCTCGAGAGCACGAGCCCCAGCGGAACCCCCATCTGCGGCAGGCTCCCGTAGAAGCCGCGCCGGTGGTCCGGTGCCGACTCCGCCACCATGGTCACCGCGCCGCCCCACTCGCCGCCGACGGCGAAGCCCTGCAGGAAGCGCAGCGTGACGAGCAGGATCGGCGCCCAGATCCCGATGGTGTGGTAGTTCGGCAGCAGGCCGACCAGCACCGTCGCCGCGCCCATCAGGAACAGCGTGAGCATGAGCGCCTTCTTGCGGCCCACGCGGTCCCCGAAGTGGCCGAAGATGACACCGCCGAGCGGTCGCGCGATGAAGCCGACCGCGAACGTCGCGAACGCCGCCAGCGTGCCGGCGGCGGGGGAGAACTCGGGGAAGAACTCCGTGCCGAAGACCAGCGCCGCGGCGAGACCGTAGATGTAGAAGTCGTACCACTCGATGGTCGTGCCGATCATGCCGGCGAGGCCGGCCCGGCGGGTGGCCGCCGGTGGTACCTCGTCACGTCTTTGCGCTGTTCCGGCAGCGAGGTGCGTGTCGTTCATGCGGGTGCACCGCTCTCGTCGTTGGGAGTCGGGGAGGGGGAGGCTGGATCAGAGGGTCGGCACCAGGCCGCCGTCGCACCGGAGCGCGGTGCCGGTGATGTAGGCGGCCGGTGCGCTGCACAGGAACGCCGCCGCGGCGCCGAACTCGTCGGGTTCGCCGTAGCGCCCGGCGGGGATCGCGGCCTGCGACGCGCTCTCCACCTCGCTCAGCGACCGGCCGGTGCGCTGCGCGGCGGCTTCGTCGATCTGCCGGGCGCGCGGAGTCGCGATGCGCCCGGGCAGCAGCGAGTTGATCGTCACGCCCTGGGCGGCGACCTCGGTGGCGAGGGTCTTGAGGTAGCCGGCGAGCGCGGCCCGGCCGAGGTTCGACAGCGAGAGGTTCGGCATGGGGGCCTCCACGCTCGTCGAGCTGATGCTCAGGATCCGGCCCCACCCCTTCTCGAGCATCGCGGGCAGGACGCTGCTCACCAGCAGTTGCTGGGGCTTGACCAGCGTGTCGATGGCCTGCTCGATCCCGGCGGTGTCGGTGTCGCGGGCCGGTCCCGGGGCGGGGCCGGGGCCGTTCAGGACGAGGATGTCGAGTTCTCCGACGGCCTCGCGGGCGGCGGTGATGAGTTGTTCCGCGCCGCCGTCGGCGACCAGGTCGCAGCCGATGCCGACGGCGTTGGGCAGGTTGCCCGCGACTTCCTTCGCCCGGTCGCTCGACCGGCCGGTGACCACGACGGTGGCGCCTTCTTCGGCCAGCGCCCGGGCGGTCGCCCGGCCCAGTCCGGACGTGGAGGCGCACACGAGGGCCGTCTTGCCCTGCAGACCCAGTTCCATTCCCACTTCTGTCTAAAATATCAGACACTGTCTGGCGAGTGAGTCAGATGGTGATGGATTCGAACGGGCACGTCAAGTCTTGACCGCCGTCGAAGGGCGGGGTGACAATCCGAATTCTCGGACTGCGTCCAATATTTCGTCACCACTTGCGAACGGCCCCGGTCGTCCGCGCATCGAGAGGCAGGACAGTGACCGCCACCCCGACCGAAGTTCCCGCGGCAGCCCCGAACCCGCTTCCGCCGCGGCCTCGCACCGCGCGACAGCGTCCCAAGTGGACAGAGCTCCGCGAGCTGCTCCGCCTGCGCAAGCCGACCCTCAACCCGGTGGAGCGCAGGCTCGGCGCCGCGCTGAGCATCGGCGACCTCCGGGCGGTGGCGGCGCGCACCACCCCGCGCGCGGTGTTCGACTACGTCGACGGCGCCGCCGACTCGGAGCTGACCGTCCGGCGGAACAGGGCGGCGTTCGCCTCGGTGGAACTCGTGCCGGAGTACCTGTCCCCGGTGGATGCCCCGGATCTGTCCGCGGAGGTCCTCGGCCGGGAGATCGCGATGCCGCTGATCTTCGCGCCGACCGGTTACACCCGGATGATGCACCACGAGGGCGAAGCGGCGGTGGCGCACGTCGCCGCCCGCCACGGGCTGCCCTACGCGCTGTCCACAGTGGGCACTTCGACCGTCGAGGACGTCGCCGCGGCAGCGCCCGGTGGGGAGCACTGGTTCCAGCTCTACTTGACCCGCAACGAGCGCCTCAACGAGGAACTGCTCGACCGCGCACTCGCGGCCGGGTTCACCACGGTGGTCCTCACCGTCGACACCCCGGTGGCGGCGAGGCGGCTGAAGGACACGCGCAACGGCCTCACCATTCCGCCTGCGCTGACCATGCGGACGTTGCTGGACATGGCCCGCTACCCGTCCTGGGCGCTGAACAAGCTGACCACCGCCCCGATCACGTTCGCCTCGCTGAGCAGCATCGCCAGCAGCGGCATCGATGCCGTCCGGGTCGCCGACGTCGCGTTCGAGCCGACGCTGAGCTACGAGGACCTGGCCTGGTTGCGCGCTCGCTGGCCGCACAAGCTGCTGGTGAAGGGAATCCTCAGCCCGGACAACGCCCGTCGCGCCGTCGATGCGGGCGCGGACGGCGTCATCGTGTCCAACCACGGCGGGCGGCAGCTCGACCGCACCCCGGCGACGCTGACCATGCTGCCCGAGATCCGGGCCGAGCTCGGCCCGGACCCCGCGGTGATCCTGGACAGCGGCGTCACCCACGGCCAGGACATCATCGCCGCGAAGGCGCTCGGCGCGGATGCGGTCATGATCGGCCGCGCCTACTTGTACGGCCTGATGGCGGGTGGCGAGCGCGGAGTGGAACGCGTCGTGGAGATCCTGCGCGAGGAGTACTCCCGTAGCCTCCAACTGCTCGGCCTGAACTCGACGGCAGCGATCGCCTCGCACCACGTTCGCCTGCCCTGAGCGGCACGAAACGGGGGCGCTACCGACGTGGTAGCGCCCCCGTGCTGGTTTTCAGGAGATGCGCTGGGGAATCCCCATCGGGTTCGCGTCGCGCAGTGCCGGCGGCAGGAGGTGCTGCGGCACGTTCTGGTACGCGACCGGGCGCAGGAACCGGTAGATGGCCTCGGTTCCGACCGACGTCGTGGCCGGTGCGGTGGTGGCGGGGTAGGGGCCACCGTGCTGCTGCGCGTAAGTGACCGAAACACCGGTCGGCCACTGGTTCCACAGCACGCGCCCGGCCTTGCCAGCCAGGAGCTCGATCAGCTCGCCGGCGATCTCGTCGTCGTCCTCGCCCTGGATCGTCGCGGTCAGCTGCCCGTCGACGACCTCGGCCACCTCGAGCAGTTCGCTCTCGTCGGTGTACTCGACGACCAGGGGCGCCGGCCCGAACACCTCCCGCAGGTAGGCCTCGGGGGAGCCCAGCAGCTCGGCCGAGGTCGTGCGCAGGACCGTGGGCGACGTGGGACCGCCGCTGGCCAGGACGTGCACGCCCGCGGTGTTCCGCAGCTCATCGAGGGCGCTGGCGTAGGAAGTCCGGACGCGGTCGTTGAGCAGCGTCAGCGGCTTGTCCGGGACGGCGCCGGGCAGCTGGTCGGCGAGCCCGGCGCCCGCGGGCACCAGCAGGATTCCGGGCTTCGTGCAGAACTGGCCCGCGCCGAGCGTGAACGACCCGACGAACTCCGAGACGATCGCCGGCCCGCGTCGTTCGGCGGCGCCCTTCGTGACGAATACCGGGTTGACGCTGCACAGCTCGCCGAAGAACGGG
>NZ_JBEOVY010000100.1:0-21777 GCF_040295745.1 Saccharopolyspora sp. NPDC002686 | reverse complement strand
GGAAAGCGCCCCGGCCAGCGCGTCCCACCGCTCGGCCACGACCGGGAACAGCTCCTTGACGAAGGCCGCGCGGTCAGCGAGGTCGGCTTGAACACCCGCAGCATGTTCAGGAACCGCATCGGCCGCCCCAGGTCGTGGACCAGCGCGCCCACGCTGGCTGTCGCTCCCACCGCTGCGGTCAGCCGACCAGCACGGGCCAGGTCGCGGCGACCGGTGAGGTCGGCCAGCAGCGCCATGGTCGACGACGCTCCGGCCGCCCCGCCGAGGTAGAGGTAGAGCGGCACGTCCGGGACCTTCCACACCGGCGGTTTGAGCACCGGGCGGCCGTAGTAGGACTCGAACTCCTCGGCGGAGGTCACCGCTTCCTCCCCGCGAAGCATCCGGCGATCATCGCCGCCGCGGTCAGCGCCGCGGCCGCCGCGTGCCGCCACATCGACGGCAGGTCCCGCGTGGTCACCACCGGGTCGGGCGGCAGCCCGTAGACCTCCGGCTCGTCCAGCAGCAGGAAGAAGGCCCCGGCCCCGCCCACCCCGTCATCGGGGTCCTGCCCGTAGAGCCGGGCGCTGGTGACCCCCTGCTCGTGCAGCTCGGACACCCGCTGCTCGGCGCGTTCGCGCAGTTCGTCGAGCGGGCCGTACTGGATCGACTCCGTCGGGCACGCCGTCGCGCAGGCCGGCATCAGCCCGGCACCCAGCCGGTCCTGGCACATCGTGCACTTGGCCGCACCGCCGGTGTCCGGCCGGACGTCGATCACCCCGTACGGGCAGGCAGGCACGCAGTACCCGCACCCGTTGCAGACGTCGTCCTGGACCAGCACCGTGCCGTACTCGGTGCGGATCAGCGCCCCGGTCGGGCAGACGTCCAGGCACGCCGCGTGGGTGCAGTGCTTGCAGACGTCCGAGGACATCAACCAGCGCACCTGGTCGCCACCCATCCCCGGCATCCCCAAGTCCACAGTGGACGTCTGCTCCACGAAGGCCACGTGCCGCCACGTCGTGGCGCCCAGCTCGCCGGTGTTGTCGTAGGACATCCCGGTGAGGTCGAGACCGTCCTCGGGCAGCAGGTTCCACTCCTTGCAGGCCACCTCGCACGCCTTGCAGCCGATGCACACGCTGGTGTCGGTGAAGAACCCGACGCGCTCGGGGTGGTCTGCCGGGTATCCGGCCTCCCCCGCCGGGTCCGCGAGCGGTCCGCTCAACCGGTTCCGGTCCACGCGGCTCACTCCCCTCCGAATCTCGGGTCGTCGGCGTGCTCCACGCCGGTGTGCTCGGTGATCCCCGCCCGCCTGCGGTAGTCCTCGACGTAGCGGGCCAGCGCCGGACCCCGCGGGCGTCGCCCCGGCCGGACGTCGCAGGCGCCCGCCTTGGTCTCCATGATGTGCACGTTGGGGTCCAGCGCCACGTTGATCAGCTCGTTCGCGGCATCGCCCGCGGTCAGCCCGTTCGGCCCCCAGTGCCACGGGATGCCGACCTGGTGCACGGTGCGGTCGCCGAGCTGCAGCGGCCGCATCCGGGCGGTGACCAGCACCCGGCCCTCGATGGCGTTGCGCGCGGTGACCACGGTGGCCCACCCCAGGTGCCGCAGCCCGCGCTCGGCCGCCAGCTCCGGGGAGACCTCCAGGAACATCGCCGGCGCGAGCTCGGACAGGTGCGCCAGCCACCGGCTCATGCCGCCCGCGGTGTGGTGCTCGGTGAGCCGGAACGTGGTGAAGACGTACGGGAAGACGTCGCTGCCCGGTTCGTCCCCGCTGGGCTGGTAGCGGTTCTCCGGCCGGGAGAACACCTGGCGCGCGGGGTTCCGCTGCTGGTCGGGGTGGACGCGGTTGGCGACCGGCGATTCCTGCGGTTCGTAGTGGGCGGGCAGCGGGCCGTCGACCAGCCCGGCCGGGACGTAGAGCCAGCCGCGGCCGTCGGTCTGCATGATGAACGGATCGGTGCCCGCGATGCCCTCCGGTCCGGTGGCATCCGGTGCGGGCACGAAGTCCGGGCGCTTGGTCCGGTCGAAGTCGGGGATGTCGTGCCCGGTCCACTCCCCGTTCTGCGCGTCCCACCAGACGTAGGCCTTGCGGTCGCTCCACGGTCGACCGTCCGGGTCCGCCGAGGCGCGGTTGTAGAGGATCCGCCGGTTCGCCGGCCAGGCCCAGCCCCACTCCGGCGCGACCCACGACTGCTCCGCGCCTGGTCGGCGGCGGGCGGTCTGGTTGACGCCGTCGGCGAAGATCCCGCAGTAGATCCAGCACCCGCAGCGGGTGGAGCCGTCCGCGCGCAGCTGGGTGTAGGACGACAGCGGTGCTCCGTCGGCGCCGAAGCCGTTGATCTCCTGCAGCACCGCCGCCGCGCTGGGCTCGCCGAACTCGCCCTCGGTCGGGTAGTCCCAGGTCAGCTCCCGCAGCGGGCGGTCGCGCTCGCCGTGCTGCGCCTTCTGCTTCAGCCGCCGTCCCAGGTGGTAGAAGAACCACAGGTCGCTGCGCTGGTCCCCGGTCGGTTCGACGGCCTTGTGGTGCCACTGCACCAGCCGCTGGGTGTTGGTGAAGGTGCCGTCCTTCTCGGTGTGCGCGGCGGCGGGCAGGAAGAAGACCTCGGTGCCGATGTCCTCGGTGCGCAGCTCACCGGTCTCGATCTCCGGGCCGTCCTTCCAGAAGGTCGCCGTCTCGATCATGTTGAGGTCGCGCACCACCAGCCAGTCCAGGTTGGCCAGGCCGAGCCGCTGCTGACGGGCGTTGGCGGTGCCCACCGCCGGGTTCTCGCCGACCACGAAGTAGCCCCGGCACCGGCCTTCGATCTGGTCGATCACGGTCTGGAAGGTGCCGTGATCACCGGTGAGCCTCGGCAGGCGGTCGAAGCAGAAGTCGTTGTCGGCCGTGGCGTGCTCGCCCCACCACGCCTTGAGCAGGCTGACCAGGTAGGCGCGCATGTTCGCCCAGTAGCCGCAGGCCCTTTCGTCGTCCGCGACGAAGGAGTCGACGTCGAAGTCGGTGTGCGCGTGCGGCATCGGGATGTAGCCGGGCAGCAGGTTGAACAGCGTCGGGATGTCGGTGGAGCCCTGGATGCTGGCGTGCCCGCGCAGCGCCAGGATTCCCCCGCCGGGGCGGCCGATGTTGCCCAGCAGCAGCTGCAGGATCGACGCGGCGCGGATGTACTGCACGCCGACGGTGTGGTGCGTCCAGCCGACCGAGTAGGCCACCGCCGTGGTGCGGTCCCGGCCGGAGTTGGCCACCAGCTGCTCGGCCACCCACTGGAAGTCCGCGCGCGGGATGCCGCAGACCTCTTCCACCAGTTCCGGCGTGTAGCGGGCGTAGTGCCGCTTGAGCAGCTGGAACACGCAGCGCGGGTGTTGCAGCGTCGGGTCGGTCTCCGCTCGCCCGTGGTAGACGGGGCCGCCGGAACCGGCGCGTTCGGGCCGGCCGGCCTCCCGCTCCCGGCCGTGCGCCGTCGTCGGGACCTCCGGGCCGTGGCTGCCGACCGACGGCACCGCGTCAGCGCCCTCGTACTGCCAGGTGGTCGTGTCGTAGCTGCCGACGTCGGCGTCGAAGCCGGAGAAGACGCCGTCCAGGTCCTCGGTGTCGCGGAAGTCCTCGCCGACGATCATCGCGGCGTTGGTGTAGGCGACGACGTAGTCGTGGAAGTGGGCGTCGTTGGTCAGCACGTGGTTGATCAGCGCGCCGAGGAACGCGATGTCGCTGCCCGCGCGCAGCGGGACGTGCCGGTGCGCCAGCGCCGAGGTCCGGGTGAACCGCGGGTCGACGTGGATGATCGTGGCGCCGCGCCGCTTGGCCTCCACCACCCACTGGAAACCGACCGGGTGGGCCTCGGCCATGTTGGACCCCTGGATGAGGATGCAGTCGGCGTTGACGAGGTCCTGCTGGAAGGTGGTGGCGCCGCCGCGCCCGAAGGAGGTGCCCAGACCGGGCACCGTGGAGGAGTGTCAAATGCGGGCCTGGTTCTCCACCTGGATCGCGCCGAGGGCGGTGTAGAGCTTCTTCATGAGGTAGTTCTCCTCGTTGTCGAGGGTCGCTCCTCCGAGGCTCGCGATGCCCATCGTGCGGCGCAGCGGACGCCCGTCGGCGTCGGCGTCCTGCCAGGTGGCGGCCCGGGTGGCCAGCACCCGGTCGGCGATCATGTCCAGCGCGGTGTCCAGGTCGAGGTCTTCCCACTCGGTGCCGTGCGGACGTCGGTAGCGGATCTTGGTCTGCCGCAGCGGTGAGGTCACCAGTTCCCGGCTGGCCGAGCCCTTCGGGCACAACCGGCCACGGCTGATCGGCGAATCGGGGTCGCCCTCGATCTGGGTGACCGCGCCGTCCTGGACGAAGACGCGCTGCCCGCAACCGACCGCGCAGTACGGGCACACCGAGCGGACCACCGCATCGGCGTCCTGGGTGCGAGCCCGCCGGGCGTCGGTGCGCCTCGAACGGGCCGCCGGGCCCCTGCCCAGCGGATCCGCACCGGTCAGCTGCCGGAGCACCGGCCAGCCGAGCCACTCGGCCATCGGCTCCCCTCCCTGCACGCGTGGTACCAGGAGAAACCCGACGGCCGAGGGCTGCAAGCCGGATCAGTAGAGGCGGTTGGCGTACTCGTCGCCGTAGTAGCGCTCCAGCTCGGCCAGTGACTCGTCCGGACGTTCCATGAGCTTGGCGATCTGCGGCCGGGAGGGCACCGCGTCCGGCTGCCAGGTCTCGGGCTTCCACAGCCCGGAGCGCAGGAACGCCTTGGCGCAGTGGTGGAAGATCTCCTCGATCTCGACCACCACCGCCAGCACCGGGCGGTGCCCCTTGACGACCATGTCGTCGAAGAACGGCGCGTCGCGCACCAGCCGGGCTCGGCCGTTGATGCGCAAGGTGTCACCGCGTCCGGGGAGGAAGTAGACGAGCCCGACGTGCGGGTTCGCCAGGATGTTGCGGAAGCCGTCGGCGCGCCGGTTGCCCGGGCGCTCCGGGATCGCGATCGTGGTGTCGTCGAGCACCAGGGTGAACCCGGCCGGGTCGCCCTTCGGCGAGACGTCGCAGGATCCGTCCGCGCCGGCGGTCGCGATCAGGCAGAACGGTGATGCGGCCAGCCACTGCCGGTCGATCCCGTGCAGCGCGGGGCGCGCCTTGTCCCGCACCCTCTGCAGCGGTTCGCCGATGACGTCCCGCAGCTCCGCCTCCGAGGTGACCTCCACCAGTCCGGCGAGTTCCACGAATCCTCCCGAGATCGACAGCACCTCGACACTACGCCCGACGGGGTGCGTCGTCGCGTGATTTTCGGTCACTCCGCCGCCGCGCGGGAGTCAGTCCCCGGCTTCCTGCTCTAGCTCGGCGAGGGTCTTGCGCAACCACGCCGCATCCGCGCGGCTGGTGGCCGCGGCGATGGTGAGCATGCCCCTGCGGAACCGGTCGGTCATGTCACCGGCGCGGAGGGGCCGCCCGTCCTCGTAGAAGTAGCTGGCCGGCTGCTCCATGAAGGCCAGCCTGCGGCGCAGCACGGCCCCGGCCGCCCCTTCCTCGCGCTGCACGGCGCCTACGGGCGCAGCCGGACGTTCCTCCGGCTCGCCGACACCCTCGGCCCGCGCTGGCGGATCATCGCGGTCGACCAGCGCTGCCACGGCAGGTCCGACCGCAGCGACGACGTCAGCCGCGAGGCGTTCGTCGCCGATGCGGCCGCGGTCGTCGAACAGCTGGGGCTGGCGCCAGCCGTGGTGCTCGGGCACTCGCTCGGCGGGATCAACGCCTACCAGCTCGCGGCACGGCGACCCGAGCTCGTCGCCGCAGCGGTCGTGGTCGACGTCGGCGCCGAACTCGCGGTGCCCGACGACCACTCGCTGGACGACTTGCCCGACCGGTTCCCCAACCTGCAAAGCATGCGCACCGCGCTCGAGCCCCTCGTGGAAGCGCCGGAGTACTTCCTGGAAAGCGCTGTCGAGGACGACCGCGGCTGGTTCTTCCGGTGGCGCGCGGCCGACATCAGCGAGATCAAGCGCCAGGTGCGCGGCACGTGGTGGCCGGACTGGACCGACAGCTCACAACCCGTGCTGCTGCTGCGCGGCGCGGACAGCCCGGTGATCGGCCCGGAACTGGCCGAGCGGATGACCTGCAGCCGCGCCAACACCGAGCTGGTGTCGATCGCCGGCGCCGGGCACGACGCCCACCTCACCCACTACCCGGAATTCGCCGCGGCGGTCGGCGACTTCCTCGACCGGGTCGGCTCAGAGGTCTAGGACCACGCGGCCGGCGGACCGGGACACGCAGATCGCCATGTGGTCGTCCGCCTCCCGCGCCCGGTGGTCGACGGCCCCGCCGAGGACCCGGACGTGGCAGGTGCCGCAGAAGCCCTGGCGGCACGAGTAGGACACCTGCGGCAGGACCTCGCTGATCGCCTCCAGCGCCGAGCGGTCCGCGGGGACCTGCACCTCGCGTCCAGTGCGGGCGAGTTCGACGGTGAACGGTTCGCCGTCGACGATCGGCGGCGCCGAGAAGCGTTCCCAGTGCAGCGAATCCGCCGCGCTGCCGGGCAGGTCCACCCGGATGCCGGTGATCATCGGGATCGGGCCGCAGCAGTACACCGCGGCACCGGCCGGGGCGTGCTCGAGCAGTTCCGCGCCGGAGGCCGGGATGCCGAACTCGGTGTCCGGCCGGATCCACACCCGCTCCTGGTCCAGCTCGGCCAGCTCGCCCAGGAACGGCAACGACTCCCGCGACCGTCCGGTGTAGACGAACCGCCAGTCCGCACCGCGGGCCGCAGCCGTGCGCACCATCGGCAGGATCGGCGTGACGCCGATGCCGCCCGCGATGAACAGGTACTTCTCCGCGGTGACGAACGGGAAGGCGTTGCGGGGTCCGCGGGCGACGATCCGGCTGCCCGGCCGCAGTTCGTCGTGGACCTCGCGGGAGCCGCCCTCCCCGTCGGCGATCCGCCGCACCGCGATCCGGTAGTACCGCCGGTCGCCCGGATCACCGCACAACGAGTACTGGCGCTTGCGCCCCGACGGCAGCACGACGTCCAGGTGCGCGCCGGGCTGCCAGGCCGGGAGCAGCCCCTCCCCGGTCAACCGAAGGCTGACCACGTCGTCGGCTTCGACCCGGACCTCGGAGACCTCCAGCGGGATGTCGCGGTCCACTGCCTCGACCGGCTTGCGGCGGCTGTTGCGCTGCAACCACTCCATGCTGGTGGCGAGCTTGTCCAGCGCCCACAGGAACCGGTCCGGGCCGTGGCCGTCGAGCGCCGGTGGGATCGCGCGAGCTCCGGCCATCAGTGCTCCGCCGCCTGCGCAGCCGGGGACTTGGCCAGGTAGGCGATCGCCTGACTGGTCGAGCCGTGCTGCGACGGGTGGTAGGAGCGGCGGAAGTAGGCCGGGAGCGAGCGCAGCATCTGCCAGTAGCTCGGCGTCAGCCCGAGCCGTCCGGTCCGCAGCATGTCCCGCCAGCGCGGCTTGCGGCGGCCGCGCAGCACCGGGTCGGCCGCCATCAGGTAGCGCACGCCGCGCACCCACAGCAGGGCGAGCACGACGATCGCCACCACCATCGCGTGGCTGCGCCGCAGGTAGCTGCCGTCGACGTGCATGTAGAGGTCGAAGGCCACCGAGCGGTGCTCGACCTCCTCCGCGCCGTGCCAGCGCAGCAGGTCCAGCATCGTCGGGTCGGCGCCGGCCTCGTCGAGCGCCTTCGCGTCCAGCACCCACTGGCCGAGGAACGCCGTGTAGTGCTCGATGGCCGCGATCATCGCCAACCTCTGCACCAGCCAGGACTCGGCTCGCCTGCCGCCGTAGGGCCGGTCGCCGAGGACCTTGCGGAAGATCCAGCTGACCTGCTCGACGTAGGGCCTGGTGTCCAGGCCGTGCGCGTCGAAGTGGTCCAGCACGCCTTGGTGCGATTCGGCGTGCATCGCTTCCTGCCCGACGAAGCCGCGCACGTCCTCCAGCAGCTGGTCGTCCCTGATCAGCGGGAGCGCCTGCTTGAAGACCTCGACGAACCAGCGCTCGCCCTCCGGCAGCACCAGGTGCAGGAAGTTGATCACGTGGGTGGCGAAGGGCTCCCCCGGGATCCAGTGCATCGGCAGCTTCGCCCAGTCGAACTCCACGTCGCGGGCGTGCAGCGCGACGCGGTCCGGCTCACCCGGATCGATGTGGGACATGGTCCGACCTCCTTCAGCGCGGTGTCAGCTCGGCCCTGGCCACTGCGCGCAGCAAGCCCGGGGAAAGGCGGGAGAGCACGAGACCGGCCTTGGCCTCGGCGGTGACCGGTGCGATCGCGGCGTTGCGGCGGGTGGCGCGCAGGATCTCGGCCGCCGCGCGCTGCGGGGTGAAGTTCCGCCGCTGGTAGAGCTGCTTGGCGGCCTGCCTGCGGTTCGCCTGCTCGGCGTCGTCGACGCCGACGAAGCGGGTGCTGGTCGTGATGCCGGTGTTGACCAGCCCGGGGCACACCGCGGTGACCCCGATGCCCTCGCCGGCGAGCTCCGCCCGCAAGGACTGGCTCAGGGCCAGCACTGCGGCCTTCGTGGTGCCGTAGGCCGGGAGCACCTTGGACGGCAGGTAGGCGGCGGCCGAGGCGATGTTGACGATCCGGCCGCCTTCGCCTCGCTCGACCATCTGCGGCGCGAACTGGCGACAGCCGTGGATGACACCCCACAGGTTGATGTCGATGGCCCGCTCCCAATCGGCTTCCGGGGTGTCGAGGAACGAACCGGCGAGACCGATCCCGGCGTTGTTGACCACCACGTCCGGGGTGCCCAGCTCGGCGTGCACCTGCTTGGCGAAGCGCTCCATCGCATCGCCGTCGGCGACGTCCACGCGGTGCGGCGTGGCGTTGGCGCCGGTGCGGGTGATCAGCGCGGCGGTGTTCCGGGCGGCGGTCTCGTCGATGTCCGCGACCACCACGTGCGCGCCGGCCGCTGCGAACGCCGATGCGGTCGCCCGCCCGATCCCGCTGCCCGCTCCGGTGATGACCACCAGCTGGTCCTGGAAGTCGCGGCGGCCCGGGCGAACGCGTCCACGCCGCAGACCGCGCGATTCGGCACCGCCCTCGACGTGCTCGACGAGTTCCGCCGCGCACCGAGCGACCAGCTCCGGGCGGCTTCGCGGCAGCCAGTGCCCGCCCGGGACCCGGCGCACGCGGAGGTTGGGCACCCACGGCGCGATCTCGGTCTGCATCGGCGTGGAGACGAACGGATCACCGGTGGGCGCGAGCACCTGGACCGGGATGTCGGTGCGCCGCTCCCCCGGACCGCCCAACCGCTCGCGCATGTTCGCCCGGTACAGCCCCAACCCGTGCACGCCATCGGACACCGCAGGCTTCGTCGGACTCTCGGCGGTGCGCGGGTCCAGTCGCTCGACCGCGCCGATCAGCCGGCGCATCGCGCCGGTGCGCCAGGCCAGCTCCGGCAGCACCGGGAGCTGGAAGAAGCCGATGTAGCCGGAAAAGATCAGCTGGTTGACGAGTTTGCGCAGCTCCCGCGGCGTCGGGTGCCGCAACTTCGAGCGCATCCACTGGCCCGCGTGGTCCAGGCAGGGCCCGGAGATCGAGGTGAACGAGGCGAACCGGTGGGCCAGCCTCGGCTCGGTGGCCGCATGCCACGCCTGGATCGAGCCCCAGTCGTGCGCCAGCAGGTGCACCGGCTGGTCCGGGCTGACCAGGTCCGCGACCCGGCCGAGATCGTCGGCGAGCTGGTCGAGCAGGTAGGCCTCGCTGCGGCGGGGCTTGTCGGACTCCCCCGCGCCGCGCACGTCGTAGGTGACCACCCGGAAGCGCCCGGCGAGCGCCTCGGCCATGCCGTCCCAGATCGACTGGTCATCGGGATAACCGTGCACCGCCAGCACGGTCGGTGCTGCCGGATCGCCGTGCTCGCGCACGGACAACCGCAGTCCATCGCTGGTGTCGAGCCATCTGCTGGAGTCCGCTTCCCGGGTGCGAGCCATACCCCGGAGCGTACCGACGTTGTCAATCTTCATTGTTACAGTTGGTGTTGTTTCGGAGATTCGCCTGGCCGCGAGTTCGGCGACGGGCTCCTATAGTTCGGCGCATGGCCGACCCGCGGCAGCACGTGCCCGGCACCGACCGGGTGCTGGCCCACCCGGAGGTGACTGCCGCAGCACAGCGCCTCGGCCGCGGACTGGTCAAGAAGGCGGTGCACGCCGCGCAGCAGCGAGCTCGCACCGGTGAGATCGACGCGTCGCACGTCGTCGCGGAAACCCTTGCCGGACTTCCCGATTCGGCGGCGAGCAGCCGTCCGGTGCTCAACGCGACCGGCGTTCTCCTGCACACCAACCTGGGCCGGGCTCCGCTGTCACGAGCGGCCATCGACGCCATGGAACGAGCTGCCGGAACCACCGACGTCGAACTCGACCTCGACACGGGGCGACGTGGACCGCGCGGTGCCGCCGCACTGGCCGCGCTGTGCGCCGCCGTGCCCCTCGCCGAGGCCGCACATGTGGTCAACAACGGTGCCGCAGCGCTGTCGCTGGCCGCGACAGCGCTCGCGCAGGGGCGCGAAATCGTGCTAGCACGCGGCGAGATGGTCGAGATCGGCGACGGGTTCCGAATCCCCGAGCTGCTCACCGCCACCGGTGCGCGGCTGCACGAGGTCGGCACCACCAACCGGGTCCGGCTCGACGACTACCGGTCGGCCGTGGGACCGGACACCGGATTCATCCTCAAGGTCCACCCGTCCAACTTCGTGATCACCGGCTTCACCTCGGCCGTTCCGGTCGACGCGCTGCGCGGTCTCGGCGCACCGGTGGTGGTCGACATCGGATCCGGCCTGCTGAACCCGCACCCGGTGCTACCGCAAGAACCCGACGCCACCAGCACCCTTGCCGACGGCGCCGACCTGGTCCTGGCCAGCGGCGACAAACTGCTCGGCGGGCCCCAAGCGGGACTGCTGCTGGGCCGGGCGGAGATCGTGCAGCAGCTACGTCGCCACCCGCTGGCGCGGGCCATGCGCGTCGACAAGCTCACCCTCGCCGCGCTGGAGGCGACGCTGCGCGGCCCCCTGACACCGACCGAGCAGTCCCTGCGGCGCGACCAGCCGAGCCTGTTGCGCCGAGCCGAGCGCTTGGCCACGGGGTTCAGCGCGGCGGGGATCCCTGCCTCCGCCCAGTGCAGCGAAGCGACGGTGGGCGGAGGTGGCGCGCCTGGTGTCACGTTGCCGAGCGCGGCGGTCGCGCTGCCGGAACGTTTCGCTGAGTTGCTGCGGCGCGGAACTCCCCCGGTGCTCGCCTGCATCGCGCACGACCGGTGCCTGCTGGACCTCGCCGCAGTCCCGCCCGAGCACGACGACGAGTTGCGCCGGGCGGTCCTGGCCGCGGCCTGACCTCTGCGCGGGCGCGTTGCGGGGACTGCCCGGGCGTGGCGTATTGGGTCGTGCAGGTCGTTGCAGCCGAGAGTTCGGAGAGCTGCGATGCACGTCATCGCCACCGCCGGGCACGTCGACCACGGCAAGTCCACCCTCATCCGCGGGCTCACCGGCATGGAACCGGACCGGTGGGCGGAGGAACGCCGCCGCGGCTTGACCATCGATCTGGGCTTCGCCTGGACCCGGCTCGCTGACGGCTGCACCGCCGCGTTCGTCGACGTTCCCGGGCACGAGCGGTTCGTGCCGAACATGCTGGCCGGGATCGGGCCGGTACCCGCAGTGCTGTTCGTCGTCGCAGCCGACGAGGGCTGGATGCCGCAGTCCGACGAGCACCTGGACGCGCTCGACGCGCTCGGAGTCCGGCACGGCGTGCTCGCGGTGACCCGCTGCGACCTGGCCGATCCGCGCGCTGCGACCGAGGAAGCCGCGGCCGCGCTTTCCGGAACCGTGCTCGCTGACATCCCCGCCGTGCAGGTCAGCGGTGTGACGGGCACTGGACTCGGCGACTTGCGACGCGAGCTCGACCTGCTGGTGCACCGGATGCCCGCTGCGGACCAGGACGCCGACGTGCGGTTGTGGATCGACCGGGTGTTCACCGTCCGCGGTGCGGGCACCGTGGTGACCGGGACCCTCACCGCGGGCACGCTCCGGGTCGGCGACCGCCTCCTCTTGCACCCCGCTGGAGTCACCTGTGCTGTACGCGGGCTCCACTCCCTCGGCTCCGCCGAACCCCAGGTCAACGCCGTGTCCCGGGTTGCGGTGAACCTCCGGGGCGTCGACTGCGGTCAAGTTCAGCGCGGCGACGCACTGCTCTCGCCGGATCGCTGGCTGACCACCGAGGTCTTCGACGTCCGCATCCACCCGGCACCGGCGACTTGGCCCGCGGAGCTGATGCTGCACGTCGGCTCGGCGGCCGTGCCGGTGCGAGTCCGACCTCTCGGCCCCGAGCACGCGCGGCTCACCACGCGCGTCCCGCTCCCGCTGCGCATCGGCGACCGTGCCCTGCTGCGCGATCCCGGCAACCACCGCATCCACGGAGGGCTGGACGTGCTCGACGTGCGACCACCGCAGCTGACCAGGCGCGGAGCAGCCCGGGCCCGGGCCGCCGAACTGGCTTCCATGGGAGCGGTGCCCGATGGTCGCGCCGAACTGCACCGGCGACGCGTGATCAGGGCGGACGAACTGCGCGCGATGGGTGCGACTCCCCCGGCCGCCGGTCCGTGGCTCATCTCCGAGTCCTACCGGACCGAACTCGCAGCCCGGCTGACCGACGTGCTCGCCCAGCACGGCGAGGATGACCCGCTGGCCGACGGAATGCCCGTGGAAGCTGCGCGTCATGCCCTGGACCTGCCCGATCCCGGACTGGTGGCGGAGGTCGCCGAAACCGCTGGGATCGCGCTGCACGCCGGCCGCCTGCACCTCGAACAGCCCCGGCTGCCCGACCGCATCCGCAGCGCGGTGGCGGCCGTCCGCGATGCGCTGATCGACCACCCGTTCCACGCGCCGACCGCCGACGAGCTCGCCGCTCTGGGACTCGGCGACCGGGAACTGGCGGCGGCCGCGCGCTTCGGCGAGCTCCTGCGAGTGGCTCCCGGCCTGGTGCTGCTGCCCGATGCCGAGCAGACCGCTCTGGATCGGCTCGCCGCGCTGCCCTCGCCGTTCACGCTCAGCCAGGCGAGACGAGCTCTGGACACTTCGCGGCGCGTTGCGGTTCCCTTGCTGGAGCTGCTCGCCCGCCGGGGGCGTACGCGGCGACTGGCCGACGGCACGCACCGCGTTGTTTCCCGGTGACCGGCCCGGGAAACACCGAGGGCGGCCCAGGGCGAGTTCTGCGATCTTGCCAGCGCCACCGCATCGTGGACGGCGGGGCGCCGGGCGATGGGAGGCTGCCATGCCGCGCAAGATCTGGACCGGGTCGATCAACTTCGGCCTGGTGACCATCCCGGTCGGCCTCTACGCCGCGACCGAGGACCACACCGTGCAGTTCCACCAGTACGAGCGCGGCACCACCGACCGCATCCGCTACAAGCGCGTCAACGAGCGCACCGGCGAGGAAGTCGGCTACAACGACATCGTCAAGGGACGCGAGTACGACGGCGGGGTCATCACCGTCGAGCAGTCCGAGCTGGACGAGATCGCCCCCGGCCGCTCCCGCACCATCGACATCACCACGTTCGTCGACCTCACCGAGATCGATCCGGTGCACTTCCAGAAGACCTACTGGCTGGCCCCCAACAGCAAGGAGCACTTCCGCCCGTACAACCTGCTGCGGCGGGCCATGCAGGACACCGGGCAGGCGGGCATCGCGACGTTCGTGCTGCGCGGCAAGCAGTACCTGACCGCGGTGCGCGCCGACACCGACGTGCTGGCGCTGAACACGCTGTACTTCGCCGACGAGATCCGCGACCCCGCCGACCTCGTCGGCGACCAGCCCGAGCAGTCCGGCCCGTCGTCGAAGGAACTGCAGATGGCCTCGACCATCATCGAGTCGATGAGCGGCCCCTGGGAGCCCGAGGAGTACGAGGACACCTACACGTCGAAGGTCGAGGAACTGCTCGCGGAGAAGGCCCGCGGCGGCGAGGTGGCAGCCGCCGAGGCCCCACCGCAGCCGACCGACGTCATCGACCTCACCGAGGCGCTGCGCCGCAGCGTCGACGAAGCCCGCAAGGGCCGCAAACCCCGCCGCGCGGAAGACCTCTCCGAGCTGACCAAGGCCGAGCTCGAAGACCGCGCTAAGGACCTGGGCATCAAGGGCCGCTCCAAGATGAAGCGCGCCGAACTGGAGCAAGCCGTCGCCGACGCCTCCGCGGAGAAGCCCACCGGAACCCGCCGCACCCGCAAGGCCTCCTGACCATTGAGGTTGTCCATCCTCGGTTTGCTCGGCGGTGCCGGTAGCGGAACCTCAGCGCTCGCCGCACGGTGCCGGTCATACCTCGCAGTCGCAGACCAGACAGGATGAAAAAGGCTCAATGGAAATCAGACGCCTGATTTCAATGGACTTTGCCGTGGGTATCAGGCGTCGAAGTCGACCGTGACTTCGTCCGTGGTGGGCAGCGACTGGCAGGTGAGGACGAAGCCCTGGTCTACTTCGGACTCCTCCAGGGCGAAGTTGCGGCGCATGCGGACCTCGCCGCAGGTCACCTTCGCCCGGCAGGTGCCGCAGACGCCGCCCTTGCAGGCGAACGGCAGGTCGGGGCGGACCCGCTGGGCGGCGTCCAGGACCGGGACGTCGCGCGGCAGGGACATCGAGGTCGAGCGGCCGTCGAGCACCACCGTGACGTCGCTGGTGGGGCCCTCGATGGTCGGTTCCTCGTGGTGCGCCGGTTCTGGCGGCACGTCCTCGACGTAGAACAGCTCCTGGTGGATCCGCTCGGTGGTCACCCCGCTGTCGCGCAGCACGCCCTGCGCGTCGGTGACCATGCCGAACGGCCCGCACAGCCACCACTGGTCCACCGCATCGGCGTCGAGCACTGTGGACAGCAGGGCGCGGAGCTTGGCCTCGTCCAACCGACCGGTGAACAGCTCGGACTCGCGCGGCTCCCGGGAGAGCACGTGCACCAGTTCCAGCCGGGTCGGATAGCGGTCCTTCAGGTCGGCCAGCTCGTCGGAGAACATGACGGTGTCGCTGCGGCGGTTGCCGTACAGCAGGGTGACCGTCGCGTTGGTGTCGCGCAGCACCGTGGCCACGATGGACAGCATCGGGGTGATCCCCGACCCGGCGGCGATGCACACGTGCCGTTCGTGCGCGGTCAGGTCCGGGGTGAAGCTGCCGGTGGGCGGCAGCACCTCGACCTCGTCGCCGGGCTGGACCTCGCGCACCAGCCAGGTCGAGAACAGGCCGCCGGAGACGTGGCGGACCCCGATCCGCAGCTCGGCGCCGCGCGGCGCGCAGATCGAGTACGACCGGCGCTCCTCCCGGCCGTCGACGCTGCGGCGCAACGTCAAGGACTGCCCGGGACGGAAGGCGAACTCCTCCGAAAGCTCCGGGGGGACCTCGAAGCTCACCGCGACCGCGTCGTCGCACAGCTTCTCCACCCGGCTGACGCGCAGCGGGTGGAACGCGATGCGACGGCGGCCCGCGGACGGGGCGGGGGCGTCGACGGGGGCTGGAGTGACCACGTCAGATCTCCTTGATGTGCTCGAAAGGCTCGTGGCACGCGCGGCACCGGCGCAACGCTTTGCACGCGGTCGAGCTGAACTGCGAAACCTGCTCGGTGTCCGGTGAACCGCACTGCGGGCAGCGGACCTGCGAGCGCGGCGGGGTCAGCGTCAGCGGAACCGGGCCGGTGGGGCGGTTCGGAGCGGCGCCGGGCGGGGCGATGCCGTAGTCGGCGAGCTTGCGCCGACCGGCCTCGCTGATCCAGTCCGTCGTCCACGGTGGGTCCAGCACCGTCCGCACCTCGACCTCGGGGAAGCCGGCTTCGCGCAGGCGGCTGCTCAGGTCGCTGCGCATCTCGCGCATCGCCGGGCATCCCGAGTAGGTCGGGGTGATGGACACGATCACCGCGCCCTCGTCGGTCATCTCGACCTCGCGCAGGACACCGAGATCGGCCAGCGTCAGCACCGGCAGCTCCGGGTCGGTGACCGACTCGGCGACCGCCCTGGCGTGCTGGAGGTCCGGCTTCGTGCTGATCACCACGTCGCCTCCGGGTGTGCTCGGGCCAGGCTCTGCATCTCCGCCAGCAGGTAGCCCAGGTGCTCGGTGTGGATCCCGTCCCGGCCGGCGCGCCCACCCACTCCGGCCAGCGCCTGCCGGTCCGGCAGCTGCAGCGTCGCTGCCGCGCAGACCTGGTCGATCACGTCGTCGAACTCGGCGCGCACGTCCGCGGGGTCGACGCCGACTCCGGCCTCCGTCATCCGCAGCTCGGTCTCGTGCCGGACGAACAGTTCTCCGACCAGCGGCCACACCTCGTCGAGTCCCTGCTGCATCCGCTCCTTCGAGACCTCGGTGCCGTCACCGAGGCGCACCGTCCACTGCGCCGCGTACTCGCGGTGGTAGGCCAGCTCCTTGATCCCCTTGGCCGCGATCGCCGCCAGCACCGGGTCGCGGGACTCCGCGAGCCTGCTGAACAGCGCCAGCCGCCAGGTCGAGAACACCAGCAGTCGCGCGATGCTCTGGGCGAAATCGCCGTTGGGCGGTTCGACCAGCCGCACGTTGCGGAACTCCCGCTCGTCGCGGAAGTACGCCAGCTCGTCCTCCCCCCGCCCGGTGCCGTCGGCCTGTCCGGCCCGGGCCAGCAGCAACCGAGCCTGCCCGAGCAGGTCCAGCGCGATGTTGGCCAGCGCCAGCTCGTCCTCAAGCTCCGGAGCGCGGGTGACCCACTCGGTCAACCGGTGCGAGGCGATCAGGGCGTCGTCGCCGAGCATCAGCAGGTAGCGGCTGAACTCGACGCCGTCGACGTCGGCGGGCAGCGCGGTGTCCACACCGGACAGCGGATCGTCGAATCCGGTGCCGAATGCCCAGCGGGACTCGCCGTCCGGTTCGGCGGCGGTCAGCGCCTCGTAGGCGTTGTCGAACGACATTGAGCCGACCTCACATGTGGGGGACGTTGTCGGGGATCCGGTAGAACGTCGGATGCCGGTACACCTTGTCTCCGCTGGGGGCGAAGAACGGGTCCTTCTCGTCCGGGCTGGACGCGGTGATCGCGTCCGCTCGGACCACCCAGATGCTCACGCCCTCGTTGCGACGGGTGTACAGGTTCCGCGCGTTGTGCAGCGCCATCTGCTCGTCCGCGGCGTGCAGCGAACCCACGTGCACGTGGTTGAGCCCCCGCTTGCCCCGGACGAAGACCTCGAACAGCGGCCACGAGGGACGCGGCGCGCCCACCTCGGCGTCCGAACTCATCGCGCGACCTCCTCGCGTGCGGCTTGCTTGGCGGCGTGGGCGGCTGCCGCTTCGCGCACCCACTGCCCTTCCTCGTGCGCGGCGCGGCGCCGGGCCACCCGCTCCTCGTTGCACACCCCGCCACCGCTGATGACGCGCTTGAGCTCCGACCAGTCGGGCTCGCCGAAGTCGTAGTGCTGGCGTTCGGCGTTCCAGCGCAGCTCCGGGTCGGGAAGCGTGACGCCGAGCGCGTCAGCCTGCGGGACGGTCATGTCGACGAACTTCTGCCGGAGCTCGTCGTTGGTGTGCCGCTTGATCCGCCACGCCATGGACTGCTGCGTGTTGGGCGAATCCGCATCGGGCGGGCCGAACATCATCAGCGATGGCCACCACCACCGGTCGGTGGCGTCCTGCACCATCTGCTGCTGCTCGGCGGTACCGCGCATCATCGTCATCAGCAGCTCGTAGCCCTGCCGCTGGTGGAACGACTCCTCCTTGCAGATGCGCACCATAGCCCGCGCGTACGGGCCGAACGAGCTTCGGCACAGCGGCACCTGGTTGCAGATCGCCGCGCCGTCGACCAGCCAGCCGATCACACCGATGTCGGCGAAGGTCAGCGTCGGGTAGTTGAAGATCGACGAGTACTTCTGCCGGCGGTCGATGAGCTTCTCGGTCAGCTCCGAGCGGTCGACGCCCAGCGTCTCGGCCGCGGAGTACAGGTAGAGCCCGTGCCCGGCCTCGTCCTGCACCTTGGCCAGCAGGATCGCCTTGCGCCGCAGGCTCGGTGCCCTGGTCAGCCAGTTGCCCTCCGGCTGCATGCCGATGATCTCGGAGTGCGCGTGCTGCGCGATCTGGCGCACCAGGGTCTTGCGGTAGCCCTCCGGCATCCAGTCCCGCGGCTCGATGCGCTGGTCGTGGGAGATCCGGTCGTCGAAGTGCCGCTGCAGCTCGTCGTCGTCCAGCTGGTCGGCTCGCACCGTGGTCGTCATGGTCACTCCTGCGTGTCCGGCCGCTTGGCGACCAGGGTCAGCACGTCGTACTTGGCCACCGAATCGCCGTCCTGGTTGGTCACGTCCACGTCCCAGCGGACCTCGCCGTGCTCGGCCCCGACCCGCGGCGTGATCCGCTTGGCGGTCATGGTCACGGTGATCTCGTCGCCGGGGTAGGTGGGCGTGAGGAACCGGAGGTTCTCCAGCCCGTAGTTGGCCAGCACCGGACCCGGGTCCGGGTCCACGAACAGACCGGCGGCGAAGGAGACCACCAGGTAGCCGTGCGCGACCCGGCCGTCGAAGAACGGGTTGGCGCTGGCCGCTTCCTCGTCGGTGTGGGCGTAGAACGTGTCACCGGTGAACTCGGCGAAGTGCTCCACGTCCTCCAAGGTCACCCGGCGCGGACCGGCGACCACCGTGTCGCCGACGCGCAGGTCCTCCAGGTGCTTGCGGAACGGGTGCACGTCGGTGATGTTCCGCGGGCTGCCGGTCACCCACTGGCCGGTGATCGCGGTCAGCGTCGCCGGGTCGGCCTGCACCGCAGTGCGCTGCATGTGGTGCAGGACGCCGCGGATGCCGCCCATCTCCTCACCGCCACCGGCCCGGCCCGGTCCACCGTGGACCAGCGCAGGCAGCGGCGAACCGTGCCCGGTGCTCTCCTTGGCGTTGTCGCTGTTGAGCACCAGCATCCGGCCGTGCCGGGACGCCGCGCCCAGCACCACTTCCCGGGCGAAGGCCGGATCGGCGGTCACCACGGACCCGACCAAGCTGCCCTTGCCCCGCCGCGCGAGGTCGACCGCGTGCGCGGCGTTCTCGTAGGGCATCAGCGTGCTGACCGGACCGAAGGCCTCCACCTCGTGCGGTTGGGGCTGGTCCGGGTCGTCGCAGCGGACCAGCATCGGCGAGAGGAACGCGCCGCGCTCCGCGTCCGCGTCGACGACCTCGACGTGGTCGGGGTCGCCGTGCACGAGGGTCCCGGCTTCCAGCAACGCCTTCAGCGACCGCCGGACCTCCTCGCGCTGCTCGAGGCTGGCCAGCGCGCCCATCCGCACTCCCGACGAGTTCGGGTTGCCGACGACGACCTTCTCCAGCCGGGCCTTGGCCGCGGCCACCACGTCTTCCATCCGCCCCGCGGGCACCAGGGCGCGGCGGATCGCGGTGCACTTCTGCCCCGCCTTGACCGTCATCTCGGTGACCAGCTGCTTGACGAACAGGTCGAACTCGGGGCTGCCGGGCTCGGCGTCCGGGCCCAGGATCGAGCAGTTCAGCGAGTCCGCCTCGACGTTGAAGCGCACAGAGTTCGCCGCCACCACCGGATGCGCGCGCAGCCGCTGGCCGGTCGCCGCCGATCCGGTGAACGACACCAGGTCCTGGTCGGTGAGGTGCTCGAGCAGGTCGCCCACGCTGCCGCAGATCAGCTGCAGCGAGCCCTCCGGCAGCAGCCCGGAGCCGATCATGAGCTCCACCAGCCGGTGGGTGAGGTAGGCGGTCTGGCTGGCCGGCTTGATCAGGCTGGGCACGCCGGCCAGGAACGCGGGGGCGAACTTCTCCAGCGGGCCCCACACCGGGAAGTTGAAGGCGTTGATCTGCACCGCGACGCCGCGCAGCGGGGTGCAGACGTGCTGGCCGAGGAACGTGCCGCCCTTGCCCAGCGGCTCCACCGCGCCGTCGACGTAGACCGTGTCGTTCGGCATCTCCCGGCGGCCCTTGCTGGAGTAGCCGAACAGCACCCCGATGCCGCCGTCGACGTCGAACTTCGAGTCGCCGAGCGTCGCGCCGGTGCGCGCCGACAGCGCGTACAGCTCCTCCCGGTGTTCCAGCAGGTAGGAGGCCAGACTCTTCAGCAGCGCGGCCCGCTGGTGGAAGGTCAGCTCGGCCAGCGCTGGGCCGCCGCGTTCGCGGCCGTGCGCCAGCGCCGCGGCCATGTCGACCCCGGCCGAGGAGATTCGTGCGACCTCTTCGCCGGTGACCGCGTCGTGCAACGGCACGCCGTCCTCCACCGGCGCGTGCCAGTCACCGTTGACGTAGCTCCGCAGGGCAGCCATGCACCCCGACCTCCTCAAGCCTCGGACTCCGCTGGATCGGATTTCTTTACTGACCGTTCATTCGAAAAGTAGCACGCGTGTTCACCCCGCGACAGCACCCGGACCGGGTGAATCCGCCTTGACCGAGCCAGGAAGACCACTTCGGCCGAATGCTCTTGACAGCTCCGCGGCCACCGGGATTAATTACTGACTGTTCGTTCGGTTTCGAGGCGGTGCACAGTGCAGGAACCCAGCGCGACGGAGCGCAACCCGGCCCAGGTGATGTTCGACGGCGACCGCGCCTCCCAGGCGCTGGGCATCGAGCTGATCGACGTCGGCAGCGGCACCGCCCGCACCCGGATGACGATCGCCGAGACGATGGTCAACGGGCACGGGATCGCGCACGGCGGCTACCTCTTCCTGCTGGCCGACACGACCTTCGCCTGCGCCTGCAACAGCCACGGACCGACCACCGTCGCGGCCGGCGCGGACGTCACCTTCATCCGCCCCGCGCGGCTCGGCGACGAGCTCGTGGCCCGCGCGGTGGAGCGCACCAGGTTCGGGCGCAGCGGGATCTACGACGTCTCCGTGCACCGCGGCGAGGAGCTGATCGCCGAGTTCCGCGGGCACAGCCGAACGATCGGCGCAGCGCCGACCAGCCAGTCCGAGGGAGCCACGCGATGACCGCCACCACCGAAGCACACTCCGCACCGCGCAGGCTCGGGACCGCGCCGGACCCGGCCGACCTCGACCCCGCGGAGCGGTACACGGCCGACGAGCTGGCGGCGGTGCAGCTGGAGCGGCTGCAGTGGACGCTGCGGCACGCCTACGAGAACGTGCCGCTGTACCGGGAGAAGTTCGACCGCGCCGGGGTGCGGCCGGAGGACTGCCGCAGCCTGGCGGACCTGGCGAAGTTCCCGCACACCACGAAGCAGGACCTGCGGGACAACTACCCGTACGGCATGTTCGCGGTCCCGCTGGACCAGGTCCGCCGGCTGCACGCCTCCAGCGGCACCACCGGCAAGCCGACCGTGGTCGGCTACACCGACCGGGACCTGAACACCTGGGCGGACATGGTCGCGCGCTCGATCCGCGCGGCCGGCGGTCGGCCCGGCCACCGGGTGCACGTCGCCTACGGTTACGGGTTGTTCACCGGCGGTCTCGGCGCGCACTACGGCGCAGAGCGGCTGGGCTGCACGGTCATCCCCGCCTCGGGGGGCATGACCGCCCGGCAGGTGCAGATCATCCAGGACTTCCAGCCCGAGATCATCATGGTCACGCCGTCCTACCTGCTCACCCTGATCGACGAGTTCGAGCGGCGGGGCATCGATCCGCGCAGCACCTCGCTGCGGGTCGCGATCCTCGGCGCCGAACCGTGGACCGAGCAGATGCGCCAGGAGATCGAGGAGCGGCTGGACCTCGACGCGGTCGACATCTACGGGCTGTCCGAGGTGATGGGTCCCGGGGTGGCCAACGAGTGCGCGGAGACCAAGGACGGCCCGCACATCTGGGAGGACCACTTCTACCCCGAGGTGATCGACCCGTTCACCGAGGAGGTGCTGCCCGACGGCAGCGAGGGCGAGCTCGTGTTCACCTCGCTGACCAAGGAGGCGATGCCG
>NZ_JBEOVY010000099.1:0-21789 GCF_040295745.1 Saccharopolyspora sp. NPDC002686 | reverse complement strand
TCAGTCCTGTCACCCATGTCCTCGCCTCCGTTCCGGGAGGGCACCCCCGACCGTGGAGCACCCGCCGCAGCCCGGCTAGAGGCGATGGTCACGAGCTCACCCGCCCAGTTCGCGGAGGAGGGGATCGCCCAGCACGCGCGGTTCCAGGCGGATGCGCGCGTCCGGGATCCGCACCCCGCTGCCGGTGGCGATGACGGGATTGAGGTCGGCTTCGACGACCTCGGGCAGCAGCTCGGCCAACCGCGCGGTTCGCAGCAGCACGTCGACCACCGCACCGGTGTCCAACGCCCGGTCGGCGTCGGGGCCGAACAGTCCTGGAGCGGCCCGCAGCTCGTCGAGCATCTCGCGGGCATCGCGGGTGGTGAGCGGGACCAGCCGACGGCTGCGGTCGGCGATCAGGTCGGTGTCGGTGCCGCCCATGCCGAACACGATCATCGGCCCGAACGAGGGTTCGCTGAGCACGCCGACGAGGAATTCCCGCCCCGGTTCCACCATCGGCTGCAGCGCGGCCCCGCGGAACCCGGACCCGAAGCGCTCGCGCAAGCGCGCCCACCCGGCACGCAGGTCGGCGACGGTGGATGCATCGAGCACGATTCCTCCGGCTCGGGCTTTGTGCAGGATCCCGTCCGCGCTGACCTTGAGCGCGACGCTGCCGCCCATGTCGCGGAACGCGGTGAGGGCTTCGGCTTCGGTGCGGCACAACGTCGTGGGTACGACCGGCAGGCCGAACGAGGCGAGCAAGTCCTGCACCGCCTCGGGTTCCAGCCAGCCGCCGCCGGGTGACCGGTCCAGCGCCGCGACCACCGAGGCACGAGCGGCCGCGAGGTCGATGCCCGCGAGATCCGGCACCGCACCGCGCGGTCGGGCCAGCCAGGTCGCGTACCCGACGACGTCGGCCAGCGCTTTCGCCGCGAGCTCGGGATCCGCGAACACCGGAACCCGGAACGCGCCCGAGTCGAGCGGGCGGAACGATTCCGGCTGGCCGGGCCGCACCACCAGCACGGGCTTGTCGCACCCGCCGGCGCGAGCGCGGGCCACCGCGCCCGCCAGCGCTTCGCCCGGGTCGCCGATCGCGGTGCGCAGGACCGGCACGACGAGTGCCTGCACCGCCGGATCCCGCAGGACGGTCTCCAGGCTCGTGCCGAAGGTCGCCGCGTCGATGGTCGCCGTGGTGTCCACCGGGTTGCGCGCGCTGGCCTGCTCCGGCAGCAAGTCCTCGAGTTCTCGTTGCGCCTGCGGGAATTCCGCGAACTCGAGGCCGGCCCGCACGCAGGCGTCCGCGGCGAGCACGCCGAGCCCGCCCGCGTTGCTGACCACGGCCACCCGCGGCCCCGCGGGCAGCGGTTGCCAACTCAGCAAGCCGAGCACCGCGACGAGTTCTTCCAGGTCGTCCACCCCGATCGCACCTGTCTGCCGCAGCAGCGCATCCCGGGTGCTGCTGGGCGTGGCGGTCGCCGCGGTGTGCGAAAGGGCGGCGCGCTGCGCCACCGGACTGGTGCCGCTGCGCAGCACCACCAACGGCTTGGACCGGCCGATGCGCCGCGCCAGCCACGAGAACTTGCGGGGGTTCCCGAAGGACTCCAGGTAGAGGACACCGACCTCGGTGCGCTCGTCGCGCTCCCACCACAGCAGCGCGTCGTTGCCGCTCACGTCGTACTTGTCCCCTGTGGACACCAGGGTGGACACGCCCAGCCCAGCAGCGCTGAGCCGCTCCAGCAGCGCGATCCCCACGCCACCGGACTGCGTGACCACTCCCACCCCACCACCCGGGATCCCGGCTGCGCTGAACGTCGCGTCCAACCGGACCTGCGGGTCGGAGTTGACCAGCCCGAGGCAGTTCGGCCCCACCAGCCGCATTCCCCAGCGGCGCAAGGCGGTGAGCAGCCCGTTGGCGATCTCCGGCCGACCGGTGATCCCGGAAGCCACCACCACGAGCGCGCGCACTCCGCACCGACCGCACTCCTCGGCAACGGCGGGCACGCTCTCCGCGGGCACGCACAGCACGGCGAGTTCCGGGGGTTCCGAGATGTCGGCCACCGAGCGCACCGCAGTCACGCCGTGGACCTCGCCGCCGCTGCGGTTGACCGCGTGCACAGGTCCGGCGTATCCGCCGCGAATGATGTTGTGCAGCACGGCGTTACCGACCGATGTGGGCCGGTGCCCGGCGCCGATGACGACCACCGAGGCCGGGCTGAGCACTCGCCGCAGGCTGGCGACGTCCGCGATCCGCTCGCGGTCGCCCACCTTGGCCTGGTACGGCTCGCCGGCGTCCAGCTCGACCTCCACCTGGTAGGTCGAGCCGTCCAGGTGCGTCTTGTGCGGCAAGCCGCTGTCCCGCAGGACCTGGAGCATGGCCGAGTTCTCCGCCAGGACCTCGGCGAGGAACGTCCGGACGCCGCGCTGCCGACCCGCCGCGACCAGGTGCTCCAGCAGCAGGGTCGCGACTCCGCGCGCGTGGCGGGCGTGCTCGACCACGAACGCCACCTCGGCCGCTTCCGGGAGCAGGAGTTCGAAGTGGCCAACGCCGATCAGCCGCTCCCCCTCGAACGCGCCCAACGCCACCACGTGCGCGCCACCGGGCTCCACCAGTCCACGCAGGAACTTGTTGATGCTGGTCTCCGACGGCGCACCGAAGAACCGCAGGTAGCGGTCCTCGGCCGGGAGCGCGGTGTGCAGGCGTTCGAGCTCGGCGAGGTCGTCACGTGCCAGCGACCGAACGGTGACGACGCTGCCGTCGGCCAGCACCGCGCGCACGACCTGCACGTCCGCCCGGGGGTTCGCCCCGCCACCTGCCGTTGGCACCGGACCGGCTCCTCTCACCCGAGACCGCTCGGGGGAAGCACGCTCCACCTCGGTTGCGACGATAGGGCCCATTTGCCCTTCCAGCACGGTGGCGGAGTTGCCAGCGTGGTCGATGCCGGGGTGCACCCTGGTGCCCCGGCACCGAAGGGGGACCCGTGGGGCGAGACGCGTTCGCCGAATGGGGGCAGCGGTTCGGCCACGACGAGACCGACGTCCTCGGGCAGCTGCACGCGGCGGCGGGGCGGCACGAGCGGATCAGCCAGGACGACCTGCGCGGCATCGCCGACGAGTTCCGGCGCCCGGTCGCCGCCGTCACCGGTTCCGCCGGGTTCTACGCGGACTTCACCGGCCCGCGCGGTGCTCGCCACGTCAGGGTCTGCGCGGGCACCTCGTGCTTCGTCTCGTCCGGTGGCTCGCCCACGGCGGCTGCCGAAGCGGCGCTGGGCGTGCGAGCCGGGCAGGCCAGCGCCGACGGCTCGGTGTCGTTGGCCGAGGTCCGCTGCCTGGGCTGCTGCCACGCCTCACCGGCAGCCCTCGACGGAGACACCCCGGTCACCGGTCCCGGCCTGGGCGAGAAGTTGCGCGGCGACGGGCATCCGGCCAGTTCTGGCGCTGCGGTCCCCTTCCACGTTGCGAGCCGCACAGCCGTCGCGCTCGCGGGGCTGACCGAGGTGGAGGGCTCGTGGCAGGTGTGGCCGCGGGTCGTCAGCACCGGGATCCCGGCCTCGGTTCGCGCCGAAGTCGCACTCGCCGGCCTGCGCGGCAGGGGCGGTGCGGAGTTCCCGGTCGCGGACAAGTGGCGCGCCGCCTCCCGCGGTCCCGCACCGCGGTTCGTGGTGGCCAACGGCGACGAGGGCGATCCCGGCTCGTTCTGCGACCGGCTGCTGCTGGAAAGCGATCCGGCCCGCGTCCTGGAAGGGCTCGCCATCGCCGGGTTCGCCATCGGTGCGAACCGCGGCGTGGTGTTCGTCCGGTCCGAGTACCCGCTCGCCGTGGTGCGGATGCGGGAAGCCGTCGAAACCGCCCGCGCCGCAGGGCATTTCGGGCTGGGCGTGCACGGCTCGCCGTTCGACTTCGACGTCGAGGTCGTGCAGGGCGCGGGCTCCTACGTCGCCGGTGAGGAAACGGCGCTGCTGCACGCCGTGCAGGGCTTCCGCGGCAGTGTCCGGCCCCGGCCGCCCTACCCGACCGAGTCCGGGCTCGGCGGGCATCCCACCGCGGTCAACAACGTCGAAACGCTCGCGGCGGTGCCGTGGGTGCTGCGGCACGGCGGCGCGGCGTACGCCCAGCTCGGCAGCGGGGTCGAGACCGGCACCAAGCTGGTGTGCCTGAGCCAGCGGTTCCGCCGCCCCGGCGTGTACGAGGTCGAGTTCGGCGTTCCGCTGCGCTACCTCGTCGAAGCCCTCGGCGGTGGCCTCGAGGACGGATATCGGCTGCGCGCCCTGCAGGTCGGCGGGCCGCTCGGCGGTTTCCTGTCCCCCGACGACCTGGACGTCCCGCTGCTCGCCGAGGCCCTCGCCGATGCCGGTGTGGCGCTGGGGCACGGGAGCCTCGTCGCCGTCGACGACCGGATCACCGCGCCGGAGCTGCTGCGCCACGTGTGGCGCTTCGCCGACGCCGAGAGCTGCGGTGCCTGCACCCCGTGCCGCGTCGGCACCCGCCGCGGTCGTGAGCTCGCCGAGCGCTTCCCGACCAGATCGGAGCAAGTCCTGTCGCAGCATGAGAACCTGCTGGACGTGATGGGCGTCGGAAGTCTGTGCGCGTTCGGCCGGAGCGTTCCCGGCGCGGTGCGCAGCCTGCTCCGCGTCTACCGCGATGAGCTCTGCTCGGGAGCACGCTGATGCGCGTGATGGTCGGGCGGACGGCTGTGGACGTCGCGGACGGTGCCACAGTCCTTGAAGCCGTGCGCGCCAGCGGCGTCGACCTGCCCAGCCTCTGCCACGACGACAGGTTGTCGCCGCGCGGTTCCTGCCGCACCTGCCTCGTGCGCGCAGCAAGCCGGATCGTCGCCTCCTGCACCACGCCCGCGGCCGAGGGGATGCACGTCGAGCTCGACGACCCCGCAGCTCAGCAGGCCGCCAAGGCCGCGGTCGAGCTGATGGTCTCCGAACTCCCCGCGAGAGCGCTGGAAATCCCGGCCGAACGCAGCGAACTGGTCCGGGCCTGCACGTACTTCGGCATCACCGCAGGCAGCTTCGCAGGCGCAGGGCACGACCGGGGCACCGACCATTCACACCCGTACGTCAAGCTCGACCGCGACCTGTGCATCGCCTGCGGGCGCTGCGTGGCGATGTGCGCCGAAGTCCAGGGCACCTTCGCGCTGGAGCTCACCGGACGCGGCTTCGACACCGTCGTGGCAGCGGGTGACGGCGGGCCGTGGGTCTCCTCGCCCTGCGTGGGGTGCGGCGGCTGCGTCGACAGCTGCCCGACCGGCGCGCTGTCCGAACCCGGACTGCTCGACCTCACCCCCATCACCACGACGACAACGACCACCTGCGGTTACTGCGGCGTCGGCTGCACCCTCGACGTCCACACCCGCGACGGCACCATCGCCGCCGTCACCCCCACGCACGGCGCACCGGTCAACCGCGGTCACGCCTGCATCAAGGGCCGCTTCGCGCACACCTTCACCAGCGCCGACGACCGCCTGACCACCCCGCTGCTGCGACGCGACGGCCACCTGGTCGAAGCGAGCTGGCAGGAAGCCGCCACCGAGGTAGCCCAGCGACTTACGGAGATCCGGGACCGCCACGGCCCCGACTCCATCGCCATGATCTCCTCCGCACGCGCCACCAACGAGGAGAACTACCTGGCCCAGAAGTTCGTCCGCACGGTCATCGGCACCAACAACATCGACAACTGCTCGCGCCTGTGCCACGCCCCCTCCGCCGCCGGACTGACCGCCTCCTTCGGGCTCGCCGGCGGCACCAACCCGCTCGACGACCTCGACCGCGCGGACTGCGTGCTGCTCGCCGGCGCGAACCCCACCGAGGCGCACCCAGTCGTCGGCGCCCGGATCAAGCAGCAGGTTCTGGCCGGAGCCCGGCTCGTCGTGATCGACCCCCGCCGCACCGAGCTCGCCGCACTGGCCGACGTCCACCTGCAGGCCCGGCCCGGATCCAACGTCGCCGTCTTCAACGCGCTGGCGCACCAACTGATCGAAGACGACCTGCTGGCGCACGACTTCCTGACCGAACGCACCACCGGGCTCGACGACCTCACCGACCTGCTCCAGGACTACGCGCCGGGCACCGTCGCCAACCTCGCGGATGTTCGATCAGCTGATCTGATAGATGCCGCTAGGACTTTCGGCCGGGCAGAGCACCCCGTCATCATCTATGGACTAGGCGTCACCGAACACGCCCACGGCACCGACGGCGTGCGCACCCTAGCCAACCTCGCCATCCTGCGGGGCTCGGTCGGAACCCCCGGCTGCTGCGGAATCCTCCCGCTGCGCGGGCAGAACAACGTCCAAGGCGCATCGGACATGGGCGCGCTCCCGGACGTCCTACCCGGCTACCAGCCCGTCACCGATCCCGTGCTCCGCGACCGCTTCGGCGCGGCTTGGGGACGTCCGGTTCCGGAACGCCCCGGTCTGCGCATCCCGCAGATGTTCGACGCTGCGATCACGGGCGAGGTGCGTGCCCTGCACGTCATCGGCGAGGACATCGCAGCCAGCGACCCGAACGCCGGCCACGTCCGCGCCGCACTGCAAGCCTCTGAGCTCGTGGTCTGCCACGACCTCTTCCGCTCCCAGACCGCCGAACACGCCGACGTCGTCCTGCCCGCGGCGTCGTTCCTGGAGAAGGACGGCACCTTCGTCAACTTCGACCGCCGCTTCCAACGGGTCCGGCCTGCCCTCGCACCACCTGGAAGCGCTGCCACCGACTTCGACATCTTGAACCGCCTCGCCAGCGCAATGGGCGCAGACCTCGGGTTGCCCGAACCTGCCGACGCGATGGCCGAATGCGCCTCCCTAACAGCGGTTTTCGCCGGTATCTCCCACGAACGACTCGACGCAGAAGGCCCGTTGCACTGGCCGTGCCGCGCATCCGACGAACCAGGCGAAGCCGTCCTCCACCTGAACGGGTTCGCCACCCCAGACGGCCGGGCCGCGCTCGCCGCGCGCCCCTACCTCCCACCAGGCGAACAACCCGATGCGCAGTTCCCGCACTTGCTGGTCACCGGCCGACGGCTGGTCCACTACAACACCGGATCCATGACCCGCCGCACCGACAACACCGCACTGGTACCAGCCGAAACCCTCGAAATCCACCCCGCCGACGCCGCGCAGCTGGGCGTGGCGGAAGGCGCGGCCGTGACCATCACCAGTCGCCGGGGCCGCACCACCCTGACCGCCCACCTCAGCCGGGACGTCGTACCAGGGCAGGTCTTCGCGGCGTTCCACTTCCCCGACGCAGCGCTGAACGACCTCACCTCGCACCACACCGACACCGTCACCGGATGCCCCGAGTACAAGGTCACCGCAGTGCACGTCCAACCCGCCGGGCCGTAGCTCGGATCTAGGCCAATTGCCCCTCCCCGATGCGCGGCTGCATCGGCACAGTGGGCATCGCAGGCTCCCGCGGCAACGACCGCCGAGCTCAGGAGGGAAGGGCAAGCCCAGGACATCACCGAAGAGGCCGAGCGAGAGCTCCTGCGTTCCCTGCAAGGACGCATCGGCGAGATCATGCGGAACACCTCGAACTCCGGTGCCTGACCTGCGGTGGGCGTGACGGAAGACCCCGCTGTGTACGTGCAGAGGTGACAAGTGGATCCGCTGTTCGATGAGCAAACTACCGCTCGGGTGTTCACCCGATTACTAGACGAGGCCAGCCACGGTGCCCGCGACTCGTTTGTCCGGCGGACTATGGACGACTGCACGAGCTCGGAACTGGAAGCGTGGGCCCGATATGGCTTGACATGATCTGACGCGGCCTATGGAAGCGAGGATGACTGGGCGACGCGGCTGCGGGAGCTGTCCACCCTCGACCGTTACGTTCAGCACGCTCAACATGATCTCGATACCTCCACTGATACCGGGACCGCGACCAATTGTGTATGGATGGATGCAACCACCTTGGCCAGCGCCGTCGACCTTGTCGCCGGTCCCGCCGCGACCCTGTCGCCAGCTACGATCCTGGACCTGGAAACGTTCGTGCGTTCCGTCGTCCTCTACGAGCACGTCTTCTGCATGCCCAATGCCGAGGTCGACGTGATCTCACTCAACGAACGGCTTGGTGAGCGGATCGTGGTTGGCTTGCCACTTGTATCCGCGACTGCGCCGTCCCTATGAGCACGTCCTTGCCGATCTGGGCAGCACCGCGCGCAACCTCGGCGACGCTATCCCCGTCATGGAGCGGCTGTGGTGTAGGCCTAGTAGGGGCGACTGGGAGACGTTCCGCCGAGGCCTTGAGCGTCTCGGCACTCTCCTCATGGCCTGACACGCGGGGTCCTCGAACCTTCAACGACTTCAGCATGCTCGTCGGATGCGAGCTGCGCGCGGTCTCCCCGTCGCCTTGCGCTGGCAGGCACCGCAGGGTTCGAAAACCTAGTTCTGGACAGCGACTTCGCGATCCCAAGTGGAATCGTCGATCCGCAGACCGCCGGGATCCAGCCGTCGCCACGTCGAGAACGCGACATGGTCTGACTCCGTCGGGTCGGAGAAAGCCCTGGCCTCACTGCGCCGCGCCTCGGAGTTCCTGGACCAGCAGCTGTTCCCGCACGAACAAGCGGAGGAAGCCCGGCTCTACCCCGCGCTGGCCAGCCCGCTGGGGAGCCCAGACGCGACCGCGACCATGAGCCGCATGCACGCCGAGATCGACCGGCTCGGCCACCGCGCCGCCACCCACCTGGCATTGGCCGAATCCCACGGCCAGATCGGCGACGACCAGGTCGAAGACCTGCTCGCCACCCTGTACGGGCTGAACGCCGTGCTGCGCCCGCACTTCACGCAGGAGGAGGAGAACTACTTCGCGCTCGCCGACCGCTCCGCGGGGCGCTGATCCTGCAACCCCGCCCGCGGCTCAGAACTGCTGGCGGCGGGTCCACTTCGGTCCGACGACTTCCCACTCCCTGCCCCAGGAACGGGATGCCAGTGCCTCTCCTACAGCTCGGACGCAGGTGACGAGCACGATGCACAGCACCTCTCCCGACACCAAAGCTCCGAATGCCGACATGGTGGCCGCCCCGCGGATCTGGCGTTCGCTCAGCGGAGGTGCCGAGAGCCGATCCGAGGTGTCGACCCACAGCTGGACCGCGCTGCCCACGTCGGCGCTCGGTGCCACCGCGGCCGTCGCGAAGTGCGGAGTTCCGTCCGCCCCCGTCCAGCGCACCTCGGCCGAGTAGTGCTGGGGCTTGACGTCGGGGGCGGTCCCGACTGCGTCGGCAATGGGAGGTTTGAGCACGGTCGCGTTGACCGGGTGCCGCGTGGCAGCGGCGGCTGCGGCAGCGCGCGAGGCCGCGTTGTACGACGTCTCCCCCACTACGACCGCCACCACCGGGACACCGAAGATGGCGAAGAGGACCAGTCCGAGAACCAACGTGGCGACGACCTTGTCCAAGCGGCGCCGCAACGGATTCGACGTCAGCCCCATCGACCGCGCACACCGGCGAAGATTCATCGGATGCTCCTGGAACGGACTGATTCCAGGCTGTTCGATTCGCGGTTCCCGTTTAAGAGTCCTTCGGCCCAGCAAACCGTCAGCTCGGCTCAGAACCGGGCGGTCGCCCTTCGTCGCGTGCCCACCTCCGCAACAAGACTTCCGACCGTTCCTGCTCTTCGAGTGCGAAGTCCGCGGCGATCAGGGCGGTTCGCAGCTTCGGGATCCAGTGCCGCCGCAGCATGCGCACCCGCTGCCGGGTCGTGGCGATCTCGGCGCGGACGAGCCGCAGCGCCGTGCGGTCGGCGGCGTGCCGCAGCGCGACGTCGAGCGCGGTGTCGTGCGCTTCTGCCGCTTCGATCATCGCCGGACCGCACGGGACCGAGGTGCGCTCGTGGGACGGCGGGGTGCGGCTGACGCCGACCGGGTAGCGCACCCCCATCGACGCCGTCCAGTGCAGGGACACGTCCACCGGCGATCCCGGATCCGCCAGGCGCAGCCCGCCTTGGCCACCGAGCAGGACTGCGCGGAGCAACCAGTCTTCGGCCGCCGCAGCCGACCGCGCCCAGTCCCGGCCGCTGGCTTCCGCGCGGGCCGCCAACTGGTGCTCCTCCTGCTGCAGGGCCCGCAACTTCTGGTCCAGCAGGGCAGCACCGCGTTCGGCGACCTCCAGCCGGCGGCGCAGCCGCAACCGGCCTGCGCGCCCCGGCGGAATCCTGATCTCGGCCATCCCGATCATCCGGCTCGGTGGAGGTCGACGAGTTCGCGCGGCAGCATGGTCAGCTCGCGGACCGGGAGGTGAAGGAGCACCCGCCAGGCGCGGTCGAGCGTGTCGTCGAAGCTGCGGGACTCGTCCGGGCGCTGGGCGACCAGGTCGCGCCGGAACGCTTCCTCGAACTCGAGGTAGGCCCGGTCGGTCCGGCTCAACGCCGTCGCTCCGATCAGGTCGGAGAGCTCCCGCACCTGCCGGGCCCGCGCGAGCGCCGCGACGAGCTGCGCGGCCACCGGCAGGTGGTCCGCGCGGGTCCGGTCCGGGCCCGCTCCAGCGCGCATGAGCCGGGACAGCGAGGACAGCGGGTCGACCGGCGGGTAACCGCTCCGCTCTCGCGACAGCACGACCTGGCCTTCGGTGATGTAGCCGGTCAGGTCGGGCACGGGGTGGGTGATGTCGCCGCCCGGCATGGTGAGCACGGGCAGCACCGTGACCGACCCCGCCCGGCCCCGGATCCGGCCGCACCGCTCGTAGATCGCGGCCAGGTCGCTGTAGAGGTAACCGGGGTAGGCGCGGCGCCCCGGGATCTCGCCCCGCGCCGCGGAGATCTCGCGGAGGGCCTCGGCGTAGCTGGTCATGTCGCTGAGCACGACGAGCACGTGCCGGCCCGCGTCGAAGGCCAGTTCCTCGGCGATGGTCAGCGCCAGCCTCGGGGTGAGGATCCGCTCGATCACCGGCTCGTCGGCGGTGTTGACCAGCAGCACGAGCTCACCGGCGGCGGACCGGCGGGCCAGGGAGTCTCGGACGTGCGCGACGTCGCCGTGGGTCAGGCCCATGCCTGCGAACACCACCGAGAACGGCTCGCCCACGGCGGTGGCCTGCGCCGCGATCTGCGTCGCCAGCTCCAGGTGCGGCAGGCCCGGCGGGGAGAACACCGGCAGCTTCTGCCCGCGCACCAGCGTGGTCAAGGCGTCCACTGCGGACAGACCGGTGAGCACGGGTTCGGCCGGGGGTTCGCGGTGCACCGGGTTGATCGGCGCTCCCGACACCTCGGCCAGCCGTGCGCCGAACACCGGCGGTCCGCCGTCGACGGGGTCGCCGCGGCCGTTGCAGACGCGCCCCAGCCAGCCCGGCCCGACCGGGATGCGCAGCGGTTCACCGGTGAACTCCACCTGGGTTCCGGCGGTGTCCATCCCGGCGGTGCCCTCCAGCACCTCGACGACGGCCAGCTCCCGGTCGGCCTCCAGCACGAGGCCGTGCCGGACCTCCCCGGTGGCCAGCCGGATCCGCGCGAACTCGTCCCAGCCGACGCCGCGCACCCCGGTGACGACCACCAGCGGGCCGCGCAGCTCGCGGATCCCGGTGTACTCGACGCGCGGCCCGGCGGTCACGGCGCCAACTCCTGCAGCTGGGCGAGCACCGCACCGCACCGGCGCTCGGCTTCCGCCGCGTCGTGCGGGCCGACCTCTTCCCGCACGCGCGCCAGGGGCGTGAAGTCGAACTCCTCGACCGATTCGGCGGCGACCCCCGCCCCCACCAGGTGCTGGCACTCGTCGGCGACCGCCAGCACACCTTCCACCAGCGCCACCGCCTTCTCCGGCGGGCAGAATGAGTCCGATGTGGACAATGCGTTCTGCTGCAGGACCGCTTCGCGCAGCAACCGCCCGCCGAGCAGCACCACCCGCTCCCGCTCCGGCAGCGCACCGACCCCGACGAGCTCGGCGAACTCGGCCAGCCGATCGGACTCGGCGAGCAGGTCCACCACCCGGGCGCGGCGCCGGGACCAGCCCGGATCACCGGACCGCTCCTGGTGGCGCGCCACGAGTTCGGCATCCCGGGAGAACGACTCCGACCACGACACCGCCGGGTAGTGCCGCGCGTAGGCCAGATCCCGGTCGAGCGCCCACCGGCACCGCACGAACCGCTCGGTGTGGACGGTCACCGGCTCCGTGACGTCCCCGCCCGGCGGGGACACCGCGCCCAGGATGGTCACCGACCCCGCCGATCCGCCGAGCGCATCGACGGCTCCGGCCCGCTCGTAGAACGCCGCCAGCGCCGACGCCAGATCGGCGGGGTACCCCTCCTCCGCGGGTAGCGCCCCGGTGCGGGAGGCGAACTCGCGCAGCGCTTCGGCCCAGCGGGAGGTGGAGTCGGCGATGACCACGACGTCGTGGCCCATGTCGCGGAAGTGCTCGGCGACGGTGACCCCGGTGTAGATGCTGGCTTCCCGAGCCATCATCGGCATGTTCGAGGTGTTGGCGATGACCACCGTGCGATCGGCGAGCCGCCCGCCGGTGCGCGGATCGTCGAGCGCGAACAGCTCGGCGACGATCTCGGCCATCTCGTTGCCGCGCTCCCCGCAACCGACGTAGACGATCACGTCGGCGTCGCACCACTTGGCCACCTGCTGCAGCAGCACGGTCTTGCCGGTGCCGAAACCTCCCGGAACCCCAGCTGTGCTGCCACGCGCGACGGGGAACAGCACGTCCAGCACGCGCTGTCCCGTGTGCAGGGGCCCGACCTCCTCACGCCTCCCCCGGTGCGGGCGCGGACGGCGCACCGGCCAGTCGGTCCACAAGCCCACCGGTGTCTCGTCGACCTTCGCGATCACAGCGTCCTGCGGCTGCTCGCCCTCAGCCAGTTCCTGCACCGCGCCGGCGATGCCCGGCGGCACAAGCACTCGGTACTCCGGCGGCCCGACGTCCCGCACGACGCCGAGCACATCTCCCGCTGCCACGTGGTCGCCCACCGCCGTTCGCGGCTCGAACTGCCACGTTCTCGTCGCCTCCGGCTGGCCTGCTCCCGCGACCAGGAACGTAGGTGCTGTGGATAGGGGGCGCAGCAGGCCGTCGAAGACGTTGCCGAGCAAGCCGGGCCCGAGGTGGGCGACCAGCGGGGTTCCCCTCGGCAGCACCGGTCCGCCGGGTGCGAGCCCACCGGTGTACTCGTAGGCCTGCACGGTGACGACGCCGTCGCGGACCGCCACGACCTCGCCCGGCAGGCCTGCGGGGCCGAGCGCGACCAGCTCCGACATCGCGACCGGCCCCAGCCCGTCGACCTCCACCAGGGGCCCGGCGACCCGCCTGACCCGCCCGGCGCTCATGGCGTCCACAGCCGTTCCACGTCGGCCCCCAGTTCCTCGACCGCGCGCGCCGCGGCCGTCCGGAAGCTGAGATCCACCAGGCGTCCCGGCACTCGCCCGATCACGCCGCCACCGGGTGCGTCGACCACCTCCGCCTCGCTGCCGAGAGCCGATCGCACCCTGCCCCGCAACCGATCCCGCAGCGCCTGGTCGTCCAGCTGGGAGAGCCGGGCGGTGACCTCACCGATCAGTTCCTCGAAGGCCTCGCGCTGCGCGGCCAGCTCGACCGCACGCTCGGACCGACGGCGCCGGGCCTCTTCCGCGCTGCGTGCGGCTGCGGCGTCCTCGCGACCCCGCGCAACCGCTTTGTCGACGGCGGCGCTGCTGGCCTCCCGAGCCTCGGCGATCAAGGTTTCGGCTTCCCGGCGTGCGACACGCAGTTCCGCGTCGGCCTCGCGCTGGGCTCGCGCGATCACGCCATCGCGCAGCGGAACCAGTGCATTCCGCATCGGGGCGGTCACGGCGGCAGCACCACGACGAGGGGTGATGCACGCCCGTCCAGCTGCTCGCCGAGTGCCTCGACCGCAGTCGGCGTCAAGATCACCACCGCGACGCCGTCGTCCAGCTCCTCCCACGACCGCTGCACGGCCGCCGCGTCTTCCGCCGCCAGGACGACGACTCCGGCGAGGCACCAGCCCTGCACCCTGAGCCGCTCCCCGATCGCCACCACGGTGCCCACGGCGGTCACGCCTTGCCGATGAGGATGACCGACACGATCAACCCGTAGATGGCGATCCCCTCGGCCAGCCCGACGATGACCATGGCCCGACCGAACAGCTCGGGCCGTTCGCTGAGCGCGGCCAACGCCGCCGCACCGGTGTAGGCCACGGCGATCGACGCGCCGATCGACGAACCTGCGACCGAGATCGCCGCGCCGAGCAGTGCCGCCCAGTTCCCGCCCGCAGGATCCGGCGGAACCGCGGCGGGAACGGCCTCCGCGGCACCGCCCGTCACCACCGCGATCAGCACCACGAGGGCCGCCAACAGCAGAACCACGTCCAGCGCGAGGAAGACCCCCAGCACCGCACGACCCTTGCGCCGCAGCAGGAGCAGCGCCCCCAGCACCGCCACCAGGAACACGGGCAACCCCAGCAACCAGGCGATCACGGCTCCTCCTCCGGAAACTCCACCACCGGCACGTGCCAGGGCTGGAAAGGCCTGCCCTCGACGGCGAAAACGCGCGAGAACAGCTCGTAGAACTCCAGCCGCAGGGCCTGGATCCCGGCCACCAGCGCCTCCAGCGCGAAGGCGAGGGCGTTTCCCGCCGCGAAGAGACCGATCGCCGCCAACACCCCCAGCGGACCCGCTCCGAACAACGCGGTGGTGCCCTGCCACACCAACCAGCCCAGCGCGGCGTGGGTGAGCCCGAAAGCGGCCAGCCGCGCGAAGGAAACCAGGTTCGAACCGACGCGGACAACGGCGTCGAACGCCTGCACCCCCGATTGGAGCGCGCCCGCTGCCCCGCCGCTCGTCGTCGCGTAGTACCCGGCACCGGCCAGCAGAACTCCCACGACCGCAACACCTCCCCCCACCGCAGCCAGCACGCCGCTGGACAGGTAGAGCCCGCCTGCCACGCACCCGATGCCGAGGAGCAGCGCCGCTCCAGCGATCCCCGACGAGGCGTAGACAGCGAGCTGCGGACCGCCCTCGCGCCACCGGTTGACGATCGCGACCGCGTACGCCGCTGCGAGCAGCACCGCGCCGACAGCGACCGCCGAGGTCAGCAACCGGATCGGCTCGGCCAGCGGTGCCAGCCACAGCACGGGCACCACTCCGGTCGGGCCGAAGAACTCCCCGTACAGCAGGCCGAACACGGCACCGGTGGCACCGGCACCGGTCACGAACGGCCACACGTGACGCCACTTCGCCAGCCGACTCGGCCGCCCGAACGCCAGCAGCACTCCGGCCAGCACCAGCAGTAGGCCGTGCCCGAGATCGCCGAACATCATCCCGAACATCAGCACGTAGGCGACCCCGGCCGGCAACGTCGGATCAACGTCGGGATACGCCACGGTGCCGTAGGTCCGCACCACGCCGGAGAACGACCGCCGCACCGCACCGCCCGCGCGCAGCGACGTCGGTGGATCAACACCGCGCGGAGCGGGAAGCGGCACCACCGCGCCACCGATCGCCGCCAGGTCTTCGGCCAGTCCGGGCAGATCCGGGCGCGCGCACCACCCGGCCAGCCCAGCCACCGAGCCACGTCGAACCGCGATAGCCGAGTGGCCTTCGAGCTCTGCCTCACCGGCCAGGAGATCCGCCCTGCCAGTCCGTTCCAGGAGGTCCAGGTCGGGCCGCTGCGCCGCCAACTTCGGCGCGACCTCGCCCCCTCCCGCGCGATGCAGCCGCTGCTCCGCCTCCCCGCCCGGCTCGAACTGGACCACCCCGGCTCCAGCCACGCGCACCAGCACCTCGCGGAGCGAATCAGCCGGCGCGAGAACGGCCACTCGCTGCATCCGGACCGGCAGCACCGCCTCACGCCAGGACATCGAAGGCCTCCAACGGTCGACCACCTCGAGCCGAGATCTCCAGCGCAGCCCGCACCTTCCGGGCATCCACCCCCAGCAACACCGCGCACCCGACCACAACGTCCGGCCCGAACCCGGTCGTCCGCAACAGCTCGAGGGCGTCCCGGGCCACTTGGTCCCACCAGCGGACCTCCGCCCGCCACAGCTCACCCGGACCGTCCACATCGGACAGGACCCATCGCGCGTCGCCGCGCAGCCGGGCCCGCAGGTCGGCGAACGAAGCGGATCCGACGGCATCGGCGCCGAGCAGGACGGCAGCTCGGCGGACGGCCGGTTCCGCCAGCGGCTGTTCGGCGAGGAAGCGCTCGCGGGCGAAAAGCAGCGCGGCGCCACCAGCTGCCCAGTCCTGCGCTCGCGGCACGCGCTCGGCCACCCGCACCGCCCACGCGAACTGCACTCCCACGGCGATCGTCCGGGGATCCGATCCACCGGGATCACCCCACGGCGACGCGGCGAGCTCCTCCCGCATCTGCTCCGGGCTCGCCGCCCGAGCCAACCTCGGCCACGACACGGCCAGCGAACCCAGCAGGTACGGCGGAGTCCCCGGCTGCTGGACCTGCTCCACGACGTTGGCCACCTCGAACCAGCCCGCCAGCGCCCGCACCGACTCCGCACCTTCACGGGGCAACCAACCCGCCAGCACGCGCAGGTGCCACAGCACCGTCGCAGCCACTGCCCGCTGGGCGTCCTCCAGCGATTGGCCGGGACGAATCCCGCGCTGGTACGGCCCTGCCGCGAGCTGCTGCAACACCTCCTCCAACGAAGCGCGCGACGCCAGTTCCCGCGCACCACCCGCTCCCACGCGGCGGCTGAGCATCGACCTGGCCCGCACGCACCCGGCGCTCCACGCCGCACTCATGGCGTGGTCTCCGGCGATTCGCCGAGAGCCGTCAGCGCCACGGCCACGGCTCGATCGGCCATCGCCGGCATGCGTTCACGGGCAAGCGCCTTCAACTCGTCCGCAGCGCGGTCCGCCGATGCGGCAGTGCGCACCGATTCCGCCGCGGACTGCCGGTACGCCTCGGACACGACCGCTGCACGCGCCTCGGCCGCCCGCATCCCGGAATCGGCGACGATCGCGTCCGCCTGCTCCCGCGCCCGCTGCCGAACCAGCTCGGCCTCCTGCCGCCCCGCCGCGCGGATCCGCTCCGCCTCGGCCTCGGTGTCCGCCAGCAGTTCGAACACCGGTGCCAGCTCAGCGGCCAACTCCGCCACGCGATCGGCAGGCACTCCTCTACAGGCCGCAGCGCCGGGCGTGCCCGCTGGGCGGAAGCGCTCGAAGAACCGGCGAAGTCGCAGCATCCCGCGTCCCCCTCACACGCGGTCTGAATGCACCGATGGTCGCGCAGACCACCCACCCGCGCACACCGTTCATCCACCTCGGCCGGCGCCTTCGTCCACGGGCCGGTTGCGGCGCAGGAAGTACTTGCGCAGCTCGTCGGCTCCCCAGACCACAACGGGGAAGGCGATCAGCAGCAGGAGGTCCTCAGGTGGGAGCGGTGCGGTGCCGAGCAGCGCCTGCAGCGGCGGGGCGTAGACGAACACGGCGACGAGGACGATCTCCCCCGCGATCGCGGCCAGCAGGTAGGGGTTGGACAGCACACCGACCGAACGCAGCGAGGCGCTCTGGGTGCGAACGGCGAACGCGGTGCCGATCTGACCGGCGACCATGCCGAGGAAGGCCATCGTCGTCGCCTGCTGGTACGCGTGGTGCAGCGGTCGTCCCGGGTCGACGGCGGCACCGGGATGCCAACCCGCTTTTACCAGCACGTAGAAGAAGCCGCCCAGCTGCAGGACCGCGACGACGAGCCCGAGGAACAGCCACGCGCGCAGCAGCATCGGAGGGCGGATCACGCCTTCCGCCCGGGGCCGGGGCGCCCGCTGCATGATCCCCGGCTCGGCGGGCTCGCGGCTGAGCGCCAGCGCGGGCAGCGTCTCGCTGCCCACGTCGAAGGCGAGTATCTGCAGGATCGTCAGGGGAAGCGGGATCGCACCGCCGCTGAGCGCGAAGACCAGGAACGGCACGGTCTCCGGTGTGGCGTGGGCGAAGATGTAAATGATGAACTTGCGGACGTTGTCGTAGATCCTCCGCCCAGCCCGGACCGCAGCGACGATCGACGCGAAGTTGTCGTCGGTCAGCACCATCGTCGCGGCCTCCCGTGCGACGTCGGTGCCGGAACGCCCCATCGCCACCCCGATGTCGGCTCGGCGCAGCGCCGGCGCGTCGTTGACCCCGTCGCCGGTCATGGCGACCACGTGCCCTTGTTCGCGCAACGCGTTGGCGACGTGCAGCTTCGCTTCCGGGGATGCTCGGGCGAAGATGACCTCCGGTTCGCCGCGCAGCAAGGAGTCCAGCTCGACGTCGTGCAGCTCGGCGCTGACGACCGCGGGGTGCTCGCCGGTGATGCCCACGCGTCGGGCGATCGCCGCAGCCGTCTTCGGGTGGTCGCCGGTGATCACGATGATGCGGATACCGGCCGTGCGGCAGTGCGCGACCGCCTCGGCGACACCGGCGCGCGGTGGATCCAGCATGGCGACCAGGCCGACGAAGCAGAGCTCGCGCTCGGCGTCCCCGCGCCGGTGCGGCGGTCGCTTCCCCGCCGGTAGCGCGCGTTGCGCCAGCGCCAGGACCCGGAGCCCGTCGGAGGCGAAACGATCGACCTGACCGGTGATGCGGGATCGCTCGGCGGCATCGAGCGGGGCTTCGCTCCCCCGTTCGTCCAGCCACGAAGTGCACAGCGGGACGAGTGCTTCCGGTGCGCCCTTGGCGTGCACGGCCAGGCCGCCGTCGTGCACGTCGATGGTCGACATGAGCTTCAGCTCGGGGTCGAAGTGGAACTGCCAGCGGCGCATCGCTTCGCGCTCGGCCACCTCGGTGTTCACCCCCACCTCGTGTGCCGCCTCGAGGAGTGCGACCTCGGTCGGATCCCCGCTCGGCTGCTCGCCGTCGGACAACCGGGCGTTGTTGCACGCCGCAGCGACGCGGCCGAGGGCACGCACCGCGGAGTCGGGCTCCCGCCGGCCCGCGTCGAGGTCGACCTGACCGGCAGCCGTCCAGACCGCAGTGGGGTGCATCCGGTTCTCGGTCAGCGTTCCGGTCTTGTCGGTGCAGATGACATCGGTCGAGCCCAGGGTTTCCACCGCGGACAGCCGCTTCACCAACGCCCCGTACGACGACGCCAAAGCACGCACCGCGACAGCCAGAGCGAGCGTGATGACCGGCAGCAGGCCCTCCGGCACCATCCCGGCCAGCAGCCCCGCAGCGAAGACGAGCGAATTGACCAGCGACAGGTGCGCACCGAGCGTGCCCAACGGGATGAACGCCAGGACCAGCGCCACCGACACCGCCGCGATCAACCACGCCACCCGGCGGACCTGCCGCTCCAGCGGACTCAGCTCCTGCTCCACGCGCTCGGACAGCGCGGCGATCCGCCCCAGCTCGGTGTGCGCGCCGGTCGCGTAGACCACGCCGTGCGCCTCGCCCCCGGTGCAGTTGGTCCCGCTGAAGACCAGATCGTGCGCCGCGAGCACCGGAACGTCGACGTCGAGCATGGACGCCGAGCGCAACGCGGGCACCGATTCGCCCGTCAACGCCGCCATGTCCACCTCGACAGCGCCCGCCAGCAGCCGGATGTCGGCGGCGACGCGATCCCCTTCCGCGATGACCACGATGTCGCCCGGCACCAGTTCCGCGGCGTCGACCTCCCGGGGCGAGCCGTCGCGCACCGCCTTGGCCCGCAGCGGCAGGTACTTCGCCAGGGCTTCGACGGCCCGCTCGGCCTCCACCTCCTGCACGAAGGCGAACGCCGCGTTGAGCACGATGATCAGGAGCACCGCCGCCGCGACGACCTGCGAACCCACGATCCAGAGCAGCGCCGTGGCCAGCCACAGCAGCAGCGCCAGCGGGTGGGTGAACTGGCGCGCCAGCTCCCCCGGCCACCGCAGCCCGCCCCGCCGTTGCAGCTCGTTCCGCCCGTACTGCACGAGGCGGCGCTGCGCTTCCGCGCTCGTCAGCCCCCTGCGCGAACTGCGCAAGTCACGCAGGAGCAACTGCGCGGCCTCCTCCGGATCCAAATCAGGTGGCCGCACCCACGAATCGCGTTGGCTCCTCATCAATCCCCGACCAACCGCTCTCGACGAACCGAGCTCCGTGTCCATGCTCACCACGAGCCCTCCCCGGGCCCAGAGCCGAACGCCACCACACCGCCTGGCGCATCCACCGTGCTGGGCGAGACTGGAAAGGCTCGTTGGACCGCACACCGGGGTGTCCGCGATGGCTGGATTCGAATCTCTGTACCGGCACGGTTTCGCGCGGGTGGCCGCAGGCGTGCCCGTGGTCGGCGGTGCCGACCCCGAGCTCAACGCCGACCGCACCATCGAGCTGGCACGACGCGCGGCCGCCGACCACGCGGTGCTCGCGCTCTTCCCCGCCCAGAGCAGCCAGTTCAAGCGCTCGGCACTGCCCAACGGCCCCAAGATCGGCTCCGGTGGCGCGCTGCCACCGCGCGGCGACTGGCGCGCCCCCAGCGACGCGACCGCCCGTGCGTGGCTCGACGAGCTGGACCGCGACGTCCCCGGCTGACGGTGCCCGGTGGACACCACGACCGCCCTGCTGCACTTCGCCACCGCGCTGGCGATCGGGCTGATGCTGGGCTTGGAGCGCGAGCACAGCACCGCCGGTCAGCCGGTGCGCCCGGCGGGATCGCGGACGTTCTCGCTGCTGGGCGTGGCCGGTGCGGTCGCCGCTGCCATCGGCCCGGCGGTGCTGATCACCACCCTCGCCGCGGCGAGCGCGCTGGTCATCGCCTGGTACCTGCTGGCCGCGCGGGCCGAAGGCGCGGACCTGGGTGCGACGACCGAAGTCGCGGCCATCGCCACCGTGCTGCTCGGCGCGCTGGCCTGGACCCGGCCGACCTGGGCGGTGCCGATCGCCGTCGGCGTCGTCGCACTGCTGGCCGCCAAGCGCCCGCTGCACCGGTTCGCGACGCGGCTGGTCAGCGACCAGGACATCGGCGACGCGATCCGGTTGTTCGTGGTGGCGTTCGTGATCTACCCGCTGCTGCCGGACCAGCCGCTCGGCCCCTACGGTGCGCTCAACCCGTCCCGGATCTGGTTGCTGGTCATCGCGATCACCGTCATCGGCTGGGCCGGGTACGTGGCCGTGCGCGAACTCGGCGAACGCCACGGGCTGCTGGTCGTCGGCTTCCTCGGCGGGTTCGTGTCCGCCTCGGCCACCACCGTCGTGCTGGCCAGGCGCACCGAGAGCGGGGTGCGGACGGCGGTCCTGCCCGCGGTGCTCGCCGCGAGCGTGGCCACGCTGGTGCAGCTCGTGCTGCTGACCGCCGTGGCCAACCCCCAGGTCGCCGTCCGGCTCGTCCCCGCGACGATCGCCGGTTCCGCAGTCCTGCTCGCCGAGGTCGGCCTGCTGCTGCGCTTCGCTCGACCCGCCGAGCAGGGCTCCAGCCAGGACGGGAGCGGGGAACAACCCCGCTCCGCGTTCCAGCGACCGCTCTCGCTGCGGATCACCCTGTCGCTGACCCTGCTGCTGGTGCTGCTCCTGCTGGCCACGCGCGCGGCCGCCGACCTGATCGGTCCGCAGGGCGTGATCGCCGCAGCGTTCGTGGGCGGGCTCGCCGACACCCACACCGCAGCGGTCGCCGCGGCGTCGCTGGCCGGCACCGTCATCCCGGTGCACACCGCAGTGCTCGGCGTCAGCGCAGCGCTGCTGAGCAACACGCTGATCAAACTCGTCCTCGCCGCAGTTGCCGGCGGTCCGCGCTTCGCGCTCCGGTTGGCCGCGCTGCTCCTGCTGCCCGCCGCCGCCGTGGCCGCGGGGATCGTCGTGACCGGTTGACCGCTCGGTGGGAGCGGGAGCGGAAGTGGGTACTCCGCGAGCACGCCGATTCCAGGTGTGGAGCAGTCATGGTCGCAACCAGCATCGATCCGAACCTCCACCGCGCCGTGCTGTTCGGCATGGACGGGGTGCTGACCGACACCGCGCGG
>NZ_JBEOVY010000098.1:0-21800 GCF_040295745.1 Saccharopolyspora sp. NPDC002686 | reverse complement strand
GTGCTGCGCACCCACGACCTCACTTGGTCCGGCGGGCGCGGTGCTTGGCGGAGCGGCGCAACTGGAGGATCCGCGCGGTGCCGACCAATGCGACCAGCAGGGCGCCGGCGAGCACCGCGAAGATCATCGCCACGCCCAGCGGCAGGTTCCCCGCCATCCACAGGAAGTGCACGGTCACGCTGTCGGAGTTCTGCACGATGAAGACGAGCAGGAAGACCAGCACGACCACCGCGACGACGACGGACACCCAGATCCCACCGGTCCGGGTCCGCGCCAACCGCTCCTCGTCGGCCCGCGTCCCGGCACCACCAACGCCCTCGTCCTTGTCCGCACCGTTCTCAACCATGCGGATCATCATCAACGCCAGCCGACCCCGAACTCCCCGGCGCACGCCGACCGGTCACCCGATCGGACGACAAGTGAAGGGCGTCGTACCTGGCCTCAGCCCCCAGTTGCCGATGAGCGCAGCCGCCGGTTCGCCCGTCCCGAGGCTCGAGCAACGATGTTGTCCTCGTCGTCGGTGACCCGGATTTCGAAGATGTCCTCCTTGGGCAGCCGTTCAGCAGCTCGCGCGACGGCGGTCAAGCGGTCTCCGAGGCGGGCGGGTCGGAGGTAGTCGATGTGGATGGCGCTGACCACCCCGCTGTGCTCGGCGTCGTTCGCCGCGGCTGCCAGCGCAGCCCCTGCCACGGTGACGATGAACGCCCCGTGCGCCGTTCCGTGCGGGTTGAGGTGGTCCGGGGACACCGTCGCGGTCGCGTCGGCACGACCGCCGCCGTGACCGGTGACGGCGATTCCGAGGTGCTGCGCGTAGGCATCGACCGGCTGAGTGTGGGTCATCGTCTTCGTCTCTCCTGATCGCCTCGTCCAGCGGGTGCGAGCAACGGTCAATGCGCGCTCGTGATGTCGTCGAGGAGGACCTTCTTCTGCACCTTTCCCAGCGGAGTGCGGGGGAACTCCTCGACGAAGCGGATCTCCCTGGGGCGCTTGTGCCATGACAGCTCGTCAGCGGCGTGAGCGATGAGCTGATCGCCGAAGTGGCTGGTCGGCGCGACTTCGCCGCCGGGGTCGTCGACGATGACGAAAGCGACGATGCGTTGCCCCAGGTCCTCGTCGGGTACGCCGACGACGACCGCTTCGCCGACACCGGTGACGTTGCGCAGGCATTCTTCGACTTCGCCCGCACCGATCCGGTAGCCGCCGGATTTGATCAGATCGACCGACTCGCGGCCGACGATGCGGTGGAAGCCCTGTTCGTCGACGACCGCGAGATCACCCGTGATGAACCACCCGTCCTCGGTCCAGGACTCCTCGGTCGCTGTTGGCAGTCCGAGGTAGCCGTCGAACAGGGAAGGGCCCTGAACTTCCAGTCGCCCCACGGATTCTCCGTCGGCCGGCACCACGTCGCCGGTTTCGGTCCGAAGCCGGGTGGTGTAGCCGCTCAACGGGACACCGACCCAGCCCGGTCTGCGTTCGCCGTCGGCACGCGTGCTGAGAGCGATCAGCGTCTCGGTCATCCCGTACCGCTCGATGAGCGCATGTCCGGTGAGCGCGCGGATGCGTTCGAAGGTCTGGACCGACAGGGGCGCGCTGCCGGAGATCAGCAGCCGCGCATCGCGCAGAGCCCGGGCGGATTCGGGATCGTCGGCGATTCGCTTCCAGATCGTCGGCACCCCGAAGAACACCGTTGCTCCGGCGGATGCGTAGTTGGCAGGGGTGGGGCTTCCCGTGTGCGCGAAAGGGGAACCGATGTGCAGGGAACCGAGCACGCCGAGGATCAGTCCGTGCGCGTGGAACAGCGGAAGGCCATGAGCGACCGTGTCCGCCGCGGTCCACTGCCAGGCCTCGGCCAGCGCCTCCACCCCGGAAGCGATCGCCGAGCGACTGATGAGCACTCCCTTGGGGACACCAGTAGTACCCGACGTGTAGAGGATCGCAGCGGTCTCGGAATCGGACGGCCGAGGTAGCGGATCGGCCGTGCTGAGGGCGCCGACGAGATCGACGGGTAGCGCGGTCAACGTCGGGGGCGCGGAGTCTCCCGCGAAGTGCGTCGCCCCCGAGTCGGTCAGCACGTGTTCGCGTTCGGCGACGCCCGCATCCGGCGCGATCGGCACGAACGGCACGCCAGCTGCGATGCATCCGACGACGGCGACGACAGTTCGCAGTGATCGATCGGCCTGGATCGCGATCGGGCCGCTGCCCCCTGGCAGTGACCGCGCGAAACCGGCGGCGGCGGCGACCAACTCCGCACGCGTGAGGCTGTCGCCGTCGATGGTCACCGCGGTGCGGCCCGGATCGACCAGAGGGCGGGTGAGCAGATCTGCGAGCAGCGACGTCATGTGAAGGCCTTCCCCGGAAGGATCAGGAGGAGCGTCAGCACGACCGGGCCGATGACGACCAGGGACATGCCCCACCAGGTGAGCAAGCGGGTCATTCGTGGACGCTGGGTGTCGTCGACCGTCGATGCCACGAGACTCGCTCCCACGGTCGAGAACGGCGACACGTCGACGATCGATGCGCACAGCCCGATGGCGCAGATCAGCGCCCACCCCGGGACTCCACCGTTGGCGATCAGCGGGAGCGCCAGCGGAACGAGGGCAGCCAGCATGCCCGTGGTCGATGCGAACGCCGATACCAGCCCGGCGACCACGCAGAGCAGGAACGCAGCCAGCATTGGCACCCCCACGTGGGCCGCGTGCTCTCCCAGCGCATCGAACACGCCCATCTCGGAGAGCACACCGACGTAGGTGATGATCCCGCCGACGAGGAGCACTGAGCCCCAATCGATCCGCGTCATCGCCTTCTTGGCCGCTGATGGCTCCACCAACGCCAGGCAGGCTCCGAGGCCGAAGCACAGCACTCCGATGTCGGGCTCGCCGCCGAGCAGCGCGATGACGATCGTGAGGACGATCAGGATTCCGATGGCAGCCAAGGTCACGAGCTGCACGAGGGTGGGCCGCGACCGCTTCACGACGTCGGCCTCGGCTCGGATGTCGGCGGTCAACGTGGATTGGCCGTACTGCGACAGCGCGGGACCGACGTGCACGGCGCGCTGCTCCGGCTCGTGTTCCTGCGATGCCTGCTGACGCTGCTTGCCGAACAGCACGTAGGCGCCAGCGAGCAACACGAGGTTCACCAGCAACGCGACGCCGAACAACAGCATTGGGCTGATCGCGATGCCGGCTTCCGCGGCCGTGCCGGTGGTGATGATGCCGAACAAGCTCGTCGGCGCGAACGCCCCCGCGCTCAGCCCGGTTCCCATCGCCAACCCCATGAGCATCGGATCGATCTTGCGCTCGTGGGCCACGCTCATGCCGATCGGAACGGTCACCAAGCCGCCGAGAGGCGCGCCCATGGCGGAGATCGTGGCGGTGAGGACGAAGAACGTCAGCGGTAGCAGGCGGTCCCGGTCGCCGACCCTGGCCAGTGCGGTGTCGACGAGCCACTGGATGGTGCCGTTGCTGTGCGCGATGCCGAAGAAGTACGTCACGCCCACCAGCAGAACGAGGATGCTCAGCGGGAATCCGGCGATGACGTCGTCCAAGGCCATGCCCGCCAGGCCGAGGCCGACCGCGCACGCGGCCGGGAACAGCACGATTCCGATGTTCACGTTCCGCATCGCCGCGACGGCGAACGCGAGGACGAAAACCCCGAAAGCGATCGATTGCGCCACGAGCTCAACCTCCTAGGGCCTTGCCTATCGGTCCACTGTGCGGCACACTGTGCTCCAGCGTGGACCGTGCGCTGTAAGCTAGTTCACTCTCAGGAAGGCGCGCAAGTGTCTGTCACGAACAGCGTCGTGTCGGCATTCCGGGTTCTCGAAGCGGTCGCAGAGGCCCAGCCCGTGGGACTTTCGGAGGTGGCGAGGGCGACCGAGTTACCCAAGAGCACCACCCAGCGATGCCTGCTGACGCTGCAAGACGTCGGCTGGATCAGGCCTTCCGACACCACACCCGTGCGGTGGTCGATCAGCTACCACGCGATGGCGGTGTGCGGCAAGGACTCCAAGGAGTCCCTCCGCGAGGTGGCGCTACCAGTGATGAGCGAGCTGCAGCTGTCGACGACGGAGACGATTCACCTGTGCGCGCCAGGCCGAAACGACCTGGTGCTCATCGAGCGGTTGGACACTGCGCACCCGCTTCGGGCCTTCCTGCCGCTCGGCGCCAGGGCCCGGCTGCACAGCTCGGCGACGGGGCTGGCCTTCCTAGCCGCATCGACGGACGAGTTCATCGACGCGTACCTCGACGGCGAGCTCGTGGCGGACACCCCCGAGTCGATGACCGACCCCGCGCTCGTGCGCGAAGCGCTGAAGCGAACCAGGGAAGACGGATTTTCCCGCAACATCGGTGGTTTGAGCACGGGGATCAACTCGCTGGGCGCCGCGCTGCTCAACGCCCGGCACCAGCCGGTGGGCGCGATCTCGATCTCGGGGCCGAGCATTCGGATCACGCCCGACCGGTTCGACGCGCTCGGCCCGATGGTGCGCGAGGCAGCCGCACAGATCAGCACTCGGCTGGGAGCCGTGCACACGCCCTAGCAGCTAGGGATCCGCGTCGGAGTCGCGGACCAGGGCGCAGCACCCGTCGGTGGTGACGAGGCTCGAATTCGATCGTCGATGCCGGGTCAGCCGACGATGAGGGGCCGGAGGGTTCGGTGGGCGATGTCGAGGCCTTGGGTGATGCGGTCGTCGGTGCCGCCCCAGACGGGGTCTTCGTGCTCCACCGAGAGGGTTCCGGTGAAGCCGTGCTCGTAGAGCCGGTCCACCACCCGGGCCCAGTCGACCTGGCCCAGGCCGGGGACGCGGTAGCGCCACCAGCCCATGTCCCAGGGGTTGCCGCCCTTGTCGACCTTGCCGAAGAAGCCGTAGCGCTGCCGGGCGCGCGGGTCGAGTTCGACGTCCTTGGCCTGGGCGTGGACGATGCGGTCGACGTAGGGGGCGATGGTCTCCACCGGGTCGATGCCGATCCAGGTCAGGTGCGACGGGTCCCAGTTCAGGTACAGCCCGAGCCCGAACATCCACTCCCACAGCTCCGGCGAGTACGCGAGGTTGCCCGGGTAGCCGTCGGGGTGCCAGCCCTCCATCACGCAGTTCTCGACGATGAGCTTCACGTCCCGCTCGCCGGCGTAGTCCACCAGTTCCGGGAAGATCCGCTCGGCCTCGGCGAGGTTGTCGGCCACCGGCTTCGTCCAATCGCGACCGATGAACGTGCCGACGTAGGGCACGCCGAGCGCTTGCGCCGCGTCGATCGCGTGCCGCAGGTGCGTGCGGATCTCCTCGCGCCGCACCGGATCCGGGTGCAGGTTGTTCTCGTAGTAGGCGAACGCCGACAGCGCCAGGCCGTGCTCGTCGAACAGCGCCAGGGTTTCCTCGACCTGCCGCGGACCGAAGTCGGCGACCGGCAGGTGCGCGGCTTCGAAGTCGCGGCCGCCGGTGCCGGGCCAGACCGCCACCTCCAGCGCTTCGTAACCGGCCTGCGCGGCCCAGCCCGCGATCCGGTCCAGCGTCCACTGCGGCAGGCACGCGGTGAGCATTCCGAGCTGCATGGTCACACCTTCGTCCAGGAGTTGTTGCGGGCGGAGCGGAGGACGGCGTCGACGAGCCGGGCCGAGCGCAGGCCGTCCTCGAACGTGGGCAGGCCTTCCGGGGAGGCGCCGTCGATCGCGGCGTAGGTGTCCGCGACGAACGCCTCGAAGCACTGGGCGTAGCCCTGCGCGTGCCCGGCCGGGAGCGTGGAAAGCCGCCGCTGCTCGGGCGATCCGTGCTCGGGGTCGCGGACCAGGATGCGGTTGCCGTCGGTGCCGCCGAGCCAGATCCGCTCCGGCTCCTCCTGGTCGAACACCGCGCTGCCCAGCGCGCCGTCGAGCTCGAACCACAACCGGTTCTTCCGCCCGGCCGCGACCTGCGAGATCGTCGCCGACCCCAGCACGCCGGAGGCCGTGCGCAGCAGCAACGCGGCCGAGTCCTCGGTGCGCACCTCGACCCGGTCGCCGGAGGCCGCGGCGGGCCCGGCGAAGGTCCGCCCGGCGGAGGCCGGTCGTGTCGGGATCGCGATGCTCAGCTCGGCGAGCAGGTCGCTGAAGGTCTCCCCCGACACCCACTCGACCAGGTCGCACCAGTGCGAACCGATGTCGGCGAAAGCCCGCGACGCACCGCCCAGCTCCGGGTCGACGCGCCAGCTGGAGGCGTCCGGCGAGAGCATCCAGTCCTGCAAGTAGCTGCCGTGCACCAGGTTCCAAGCGCCGAACTCGCCGGCCATGCGGCGCGCCTGGATCTCCCGCACCACCGGGTGGTAGCGGTAGACGAACGGAACCGCCGCCACCAGGCCGCTCGAACGGGCCGCGGCGGCCATCCGCTCGGCCTCGGCGAGCGAAATCCCCAGCGGTTTCTCGCAGATCACGTGCTTGCCCGCTTGCAACGCGGCTTCGGCGAACGGCGCGTGGGTGGCGTTGGGAGTGCACACGTGCACGACGTCGACGCGATCGTCGGCCAGCACATCGGCGAGTTCGCGGTACGCCGGCACTCCCCAGCTCGCGGCCACTTCGCTCGACCGCTGCGCCGAGGAGGCGAGCACGCCGACCACGTCAGCACCGGCGAGCACGGCGGCGCGGCGGTGCACCTCGCCGATCATCCCGGCGCCCAGGATGGCCACGCCGCGACCGGACGGTCCAGGGCTCACGAGGAGCCTCCTTCGGTCGGATCGATTGACTTCCACGGGTGTCTCACGCCCGAATTACGTCGAGGTCAAAGTTAGATCTCCGCCTTTACGCCTACAAGAGCTACCATTTATTTTCTTCTCAGACATAAATCGGCGGGACGTCAGGAGCACGACGATGGGGTGGGAACCGGTCCGCTTGGCGGTGCCGAGGACGTCCGGACGCGCCGACGACAGCCTGGTGCACAGCAGCCTCGCGCGCCTGATCGCCTCGGGCGCGGCGGAGAGCAGGGTCGACCTGGTGCGCGCCACCGGCCTGTCGCGGTCCACTGTGCACAGTCATCTGGACGCGCTGATCACCGCCGGTGCCGTGGTCGAACGCGGACCGGTCGGCAGCGGCGGCCGGGGACGTCCCGCGCACCGCCTGGCGATCGCACCGCGCACCGGAGCCGTCCTCGCCGCCGACGTCGGCGTGCACAGCACCCGCCTCGCGGTCGCCGACCTCGGTCAGGACGTGCTCGCCGAGAGCGAGGTCGAGCTGGAGATCTCCGTCGGCCCGGAACCCTCGCTGGACGTGCTCACCGACCACCTGCGCAAGCTGCTCGCCGCCGCCGAGATGCCGCCGGAGAAGGTGAAAGCGCTGGTGATGGGCTTGCCCGGCCCGGTGGATTCGAAGCTGGGCATGCCCGTGCGGCCACCGATCATGCCCGGCTGGGACGGCTTCCCGGTCGCCGAGACGATGGCCGACCGGTTCTCCTGCACCGCCTCGGTGGACAACGACGTCAACCTGATGGCGCTCGGCGAGGCCCGCGCGCTGTCGGTCGAGGAATCTCCCCTGCTGTTCCTCAAGGTCGGCACCGGGATCGGCGGCGGCATCGTCTCGGCCGGCGGCGAGCTGCACCGCGGTTCCGACGGCGCGGCCGGCGACATCGGGCACATCCGGGTGCCGGGCGCCGACGACGTGGTCTGCCAGTGCGGCAACGTCGGCTGCGTCGAAGCCGTCGCCTCCGCCGACGCCGTGCTGCGCGCGCTGCGCACCGAGGACGGAGGGCCGCGCAACGTGGAAGACCTGGCCCAGCTGCTGCGCGACGGTGATGCCACCGCCGTGCGGCAGGTGCGCACCGCAGCGGCGACGATCGGCGAGGTCGTGGCCATGCTGGTGCACTTCTACAACCCGAAGCGGATCGTCCTGGGCGGGCTCATCACCGCAGCTGCCGACGACCTGCTCGCCGGGATCCGCAGCGTCGTCTACCGCCGCGCCCTGCCGCTGGCCACCCGCAACCTGTCGCTGGCCAACAGCACGCTGGGCCGCTCCGCCGGCCTGGCCGGTGCGGTGGTGGCGGGGATCGAAAACGTGCTCTCCGCCGACGGAATCCGCGGCCTGCTGCACGAGATGCCTTGACACGCCGCGTGCGCACGGCTGACCATTTGATCGTCTCACGCCGCAGTTCGACCGGTGACCGGATGCCGTCCGGGGCACCGCAGACGGACCTGCGAAGCGGAGAGACCATGCCACCGAAACGCGCCCCCTCCTGGGCGGTCCTCGCCACCACCGCGGCGATCGCCCTCACCAGCTGCACCAGCGCCCCGGCCACCGGACCGGTCGGCGAACACGCACCCCAGGCCCCCGTGCTCGACCCGGCGATCGCCAACGGCGCCAGCGGTGACGTCACGATCTGCGGGAACCGGGACAACGGGACCTTCACGACCCTCGTGGAATCGTTCAACGCCAAGCGAACCGGCGTCACCGCGCACTACCGCGAGCTCGGGCAGGACACCGACTCGACCCGCGCGCAGGCCATCCAGCGCCTGGAGGGCGGGTCCCGCGGCTGCGACATCTACCTGATGGACGTGACCTGGGTCAGCGAATGGGCCGCGCAGGGCTGGATCCAGGACCACAGCCGACTGGTCGAGGAGCACCGCGCCGACCTCATACCGTCCACATTGGAAACAGCGCGCTACGACGACCGCTACTGGGCGGTGCCGCTCTACACCAACGCGGGCCTGCTGTTCTACCGCAAGGACCGGGTGCCGCCGCCGACCACCTGGTCCCAGGTCTACGCCAACGCCGCGTCCGACCCGCAGCACGAGGTCGAGATGCAGGCCAAGCGCTACGAAGGCCTCACCGTGAACTTCCTGGAGATGCTCTACTCCGCGGGCGGTTCGGTGATCGACGAGGACGGCAACGTCACCGTCGACTCCCCGCAGACCCGCGCCGTGCTGCGGCTGATGACCTCCGGGCTGGACTCCGGAGCCGTCGACCGCGCGAGCCTGACCTACGACGAGGACTCCGGACGGCGGGCCTACGAGTCCGGCGGCGCCGGCTACCTCCGGCAGTGGCCGAGCGCGTTCAGCCAGATCAAGCAGACCGGAGCCGGACCGGGCACCGCGGCGGCGCCGCTGCCCGCCTTCGACGAGCGCAGCGAACCCGCGGCGGTGCTGGGCGGCTGGAACCTCGCCATCGCCGCGAAGGCCGACAACCCCGCCGGCGCGGTGGCGGTCATCGACCACGCCACCAGCACCGAGTTCCAGAAGACCATGGTGCTGGAGCACTCCCAGGCCCCGGTGCGCGCCGCGACCTACGACGATCCGCAGGTCATCGCCGAACTGCCGTTCATCCCCCAGCTCAAGAAGTCGGTGCTCAGCGCCCGGCCCCGCCCGAAATCACCGGTGTACGCGCAGCTGTCGCGGGCGATCTACAAGAACGTCCACCAGGTGATCTCCGGGCAGACCGACGTCGAGTCGGGCGTGCGGAAGATGGCCGCCGACATCCGGACCGCGCAGGAGACCTTCTGATGACCACGACGACCCCGACCCGCCGGCGCCGCCGGGTCGACCAGCAGCAGCGGCGCACCGCGGTGTGGATGGTCTCGCCCGCGCTGGTGGTGATGTTCCTGGTGGCCGCGGTGCCGATCGGCTACGCGGTGTGGCTGTCGCTGAACGTCTACAGCGTGCGGCAGGCCGGCCTGTCCCAGTTCGTGGGGCTGACCAACTACTGGAACGCGCTGACCTCGCCGGAGTGGTGGGAGGCGTTCCGCCAGACGCTGTTCTTCGCGGTCGTGTCGGTGGGGTTGGAGATCGTGCTCGGCGTCGCGATGGCGCTGCTGCTGAACATGGCCTTCCGCGGTCGAGGATTGCTGCGTTCCACGCTGCTGGTCCCCTACGCCGTGCTGACCGTGGTCTCGGCGATCACCTGGCAGGCGATGTTCGACTCCAACCTCGGCCTGGTGACCGGGGTGCTGCGCGCGCTCGGCCTGCCCGGTGGTGAGCACGTGTGGCTGGCCGAGCCCGGTTACGCGATGGCCGTGATCATCGTCGCCGACGTGTGGAAGACCGCGCCGTTCGTCGCGCTGCTCGTGCTGGCCGGGCTGCAGGTCATCCCGCCCGACGTCTACGAGGCGGCCGACCTGGACGGCGCCACCCGGTGGCAGACGTTCTGGCGGGTCACGCTGCCGCTGCTGCGTCCGGCGATCGCGCTGGCCGCGATCTTCCGGCTGCTGGACGCGCTGCGGATCTTCGACCTGCCGTTCGTGCTGACCAAGGGCGCCAGCGGCACCGAAACCATGTCCATGCTCGCCTACCAGGAGCTGCGCGAGGGACGGCTGATCGGGCCCGGTTCCGCGCTGTCCATCCTGACCTTCGCCACCGTCATGGTGGTGTCCCTGGTCTACATCCGCTTCGCCGGCGGCAACATCCGCGACGTGGCGAAGGACGGCCGATGAGCAGCACTCCCCCGGCCCGCGAGGAAATGGAGATCTGATGGCCACCGTCCTCGTCCCCGCCCCGACCACCACGTCGACGCCCCCACCCGCCGGCCGCCGGGACCGGCCGCGACCGCTGACGCTGGTCTTCGCCGTGCTGGTGATGCTGGCCTCGCTGGTGCCGTTCTACTGGCTGATCAACACCTCGCTGAAGACCGGCGCCGAGCTGTCCTCGGGCAGCCTGTTCCCCACCGCACCATCGCTGCAGAACTACGCCGAAGTCCTGCAGGACGGGGAATTCCTGACCGCACTGCGCAATTCCGTCATCGTCGGCGTGGTCACCACCTCGCTGGCCCTGCTGCTGGCCTCGTTCGCCGCCTACGCGCTGGCCCGTCTCAAGCTCCCGCGCAAGGGGCTGATCCTCGGCGCCGTGCTGTCGGTGACCACGTTCCCGGTCATCGCGATCGCGGCCCCGATGTTCAAGATCTGGAGCGACCTGGGCATCTACGACACGCTGCTCGGCCTGATCGTCCCGAAGCTGACCTTCGCGCTGCCGATGGCGATCTTCGTGCTCACCTCGTTCTTCCGCGAAATCCCCTTCGAACTGGAGGAATCCGCGCTGATCGACGGCGCCACCCCGTTCCAGGCGTTCCGCAAGGTGATCCTGCCGCTGGCGGTACCGGGCATCGCCACCACCGCGATCCTGGTGTTCATCTCGGTGTGGAACGAGTTCCTGCTCGCGGTCACGCTGACCTCCACCCCGGACGCCCGCACCGTGCCGGTGGCCATCGCGTTCTTCTCCGGCACCAACGAGTTCGACCAACCCATCGGCACCATCAGCGCGGCCTCGGTGATCGTCACCCTGCCCCTCCTGCTGCTGGTGCTGGTCTTCCAGAAGCGGATCGTGGCCGGTCTGACAACCGGCGCGATCAAAGGTTGAAACACCCGCACAAGGTGAAGGAGACCGTATCCATGAGTCCGATCCGGGTCGGCGTCGTCGGTATCGGTTGGGCCGGCCAGCAGCACCTGGCCGCCTACCGCGACCTGCCGGACGTCGAGATCGTCGCGATCGCGGGCAAGGAACCGGAGCTGCTGCGCTCGCTCGGCGAGCAGTACGGGGCTTCGATGCTGTTCGAGAACTGGGAGAACCTGCTCGAGGTCCCCGATCTCGACGCGGTCAGCATCGCGGTTCCGACCTTCCTGCACGCGCCGATCGCCATCGCCGCGCTCAAGCGCGGACTGCACGTTCTCAGCGAGAAACCCTTGGCCCGCAACGCTGTTGAAGGCGAGCAGATGGTCGACGCGGCCCGCTCCGCGGGTCGGGTGCTGGACGTGGTGTTCAACCACCGGCTGCGCGGTGACATCCAGGCGCTCGGCGAGATCATCCGGCGAGGCGAGCTGGGTCGGCCGTACTACGCGAAGGCGTCCTGGATGCGCCGTCGCGGGATCCCGCTGCTGGGCAGCTGGTTCACCAACCAGGAGATGTCCGGCGGCGGACCGCTGGCCGACATCGGCGTCCACGTGCTGGACTACGCGCTGCACCTGCTCGGAGAGCCACGCGTCCTTTCCGTCAGCGCGGTCACCTACTCGGAACTCGGGCCTCGCGGAATCGGCGGCATGAAGCGGGAAACGGCCGACCAGAGCATCTCCGAGTACGAGGTGGAGGACTTCGCGTCCGCGTTCGTTCGCTTGGAGGGCGGCGGCACGCTGGTGCTGGAGACCTCCTGGGCAGCGTTCCGCAGCCCGGACGACCTGATCGACTTCAGCGTCCTCGGCACCGACGGCGGCGCCGAGCTCAAGGCCGTCGGAGCGACGAAGGCGCTGGTCGGCGACATGCACGTGTACCGCGACGTGGACGGCGAGATCGCCGACTACCAGCCCACGGCCGAACCCGGCCGCGCACACGCCGGGGTGGTGGAGAACTTCGTCCGCACCCTCCGCGACCCGGCGCAGTGGCCCGCCAACGACGGCTCTCTCGCCCTGAAACGAGCACGGGTCATCGACGCCTGCTACCAGTCCGCCGCCGAGAAGCGAGAGGTCACCGTCGAATGAGCGAGCTGCGCATCACCGTCTGGAACGAAGGCGTCCACGAGTCCACGAAGGACCCTGCCGGGATGGACGAGTACTACCCCAACGGCATCCACGGCGCCCTCGCCGCCGGGATCAGCGAGCAGCTGCCGGACTCGACCGTGCGCACCGCGCTGCTCAGCGACCCCGAGCACGGACTGCCCGAGGAGGTGCTGGCCGACACCGACGTCCTGCTCTGGTGGGGCCACAAGGCCCACGACCAGGTCGACGACGCGGTCGTGGACCGGGTGCAGCAGCACGTGCTCGCCGGCATGGGGCTGCTGGTCCTGCACTCCGGGCACTTCTCGAAGATCTTCACCCGAATGCTGGGCACCACCTGCTCGCTGAGCTGGCGAAACGCGGCCGAGCGCGAGGTGGTGTGGACGGTGGACCCGACGCACCCGATCGCCGAGGGCGTGCCCAACCCGCTGGTGATCCCGGAGCAGGAGACCTACGGCGAGTTCTTCGACATCCCGGCCCCGGACGAGCTGATCTTCATCAGCTCCTTCACCGGCGGCGAGGTCTTCCGCTCCGGCGTCACCTTCAACCGCGGCAAGGGCCGGATCTTCTACTTCAGCCCGGGCGACGAGCGCTACCCGGTCTACAACCAACCGGAGATCAAGCACGTCCTGGCCAACGGAATCCGCTGGGCGGCCCAACCCGAAGTCGACCGCACCACCCCGAAGGTCTCCAACCCACCCCGCGACTGGTACTTGGAACGCTGAACCTGCGGGGCACCTTCGGCGGAAGGTGCCCCCGCCTGTCAAAGCCGCTGCACTGCCCGGAGGATAGGTTCCAGGGCGTCGATGATCGGGGTTGCCGGCGATGCTTCCGAGTCCGATTCGAACTCGCCGATCTCGACGCCGACGACTTCGCTCTCGGCCAGCACTTCAGCCGCCCGGTGCAGTTCCGCGAGGCTCAGCCCGCCGGGAACCAGGTAGTCGGTCGGCACGATGCCGGGTTCGAGCACGTCGCAGTCGAGGTGGACGTACACCGGACGACCGGCGATCGCACGTCGCAGCTCTGCGGGCAGCCCGTCGCCGACGCGGACCAGTCCGATCTCCCCGCGATCGAGCAGGCGCTGCTCCGGCGGGTCGATGTCGCGCGCGCCGACGAGGACTGCGTTCTCCGGCCGCAACCCGCTGCCGAGCCCGGAGTCCCACAGGCCGAGCGGACCGCTGAGGGCCAGGCCTCCCAAGTACCCGCTCGGCGAGGTCTGCGGCGTGTTGAGGTCCGCGTGGGCGTCGAACCACACCACTACCGCGTCGGGCCGATGAGCGGCGATCCTGGGCAAGGTCGCGAGCGCGACCGAGCAACGGCTCAGCGCGGTCACCGGGACGCCTCCGTCGGCGAGCAGCTGCTCGTACCGCCGGGACATGGCCTGCATTTCCGGCAGAGCCGCAGCGAGTTCTTCTGCCCACCCCACCGACAGTGCCGGACGCGGTTCGCCGATGACGGCCGGCTCGGCACCGAAGCGCGCGGCGAGACCCGCCGCCACGACCTGCGAACCGGTCATCGCCCGGTCGTTGTGGTCACCTGCGCGCCCGGCGAAGTGGGTCAGCGCCGGCACGGCGCTGGCAGCGCGATGCGTCGCGGTCATGCGGCTCCTCCAGAGGAATTCGGCGAGCGCTCATTCTTCGAAACCCGCGAGCCTGTTGTCGAGGGAATTGTCAACCCCGCAGCTCGGGGAGAGCCCAGCCGGGAAGTCGGCTGCTTCCGGCGCTCTGACAACATCGCCCCATGAACACGGATCAGCCGGTCGCGCTCGTCACCGGTTCGACGTCGGGGATCGGCGAGGCCATCGCACGTCGCTTCGCCGCCGACGGAGCTCTCGTCGTAGTCCACTCGCGGACCAGCCAGGACACCGGCCTGCGCCTGGCGCGTGAGCTCAACGGCATCTACGTGCAGGCCGACCTCGCCGACGAGCACGAGAGCGAGCAGCTGGTCGAGCGCGCGCTCGACCAGTGCGGGCGGCTCGACGTGCTGGTCAACAATGCCGGAATCAGCTGGCCGATTCCGCACGCCGATCTCGCCGCCGCGACCACATCGGACTGGCGGCGCTTGCTGGAGGTCAATCTCATCGCCCCGTGGGTGCTCTGCACAGCAGCGCAGCCGGCACTTCGCGCATCCACCCAGCCGGGCGGTGGCAGCATCGTGAACATCACCAGCCACGCCGGGGTCCGCCCGAAGGGATCGTCGATCCCCTACGCCGCGAGCAAGGCCGCGCTCAACCACGTGACCAAACTGCTGGCAGCGGCGCTGGCACCGGAGATCCGGGTGAACGCGGTCGCGCCCGGCCTGGTCGACACGCCGATGACGCAGGACTGGACCGAAGCCCACGCCCTGTGGAACGAGAAGGCCCCGATGCGACGCCCGGCCCAGCCGTCCGACGTCGCCGACCTGGTCGCCTCCCTCTGCGCCAGCACGTACCTGACCGGTGAAGTGATCATGCTCGACGGAGGCCTCAACCTCCGCTGACCCCGACGACGCAGCGAGGGCCCTTGCTGCCGACGTGTTCAGCAGGAAGGGCCCTCCACTCGGGATTTGGTACTGGCAGACATCAGGGTCGGCACCCGCACCGCCACGCAGAACGAGTTCGGGGACAAGCCCTTACGGGGTGATGCTGAGGATCTGGTCGTCGTCGGGGCCTGGTTCTCCGTTGTTGTCCTGGTTCGAAGTCGTCACCCAGAGGGTTCCGTCCGGGGCCGCGACCGGGGTTCGGAGGCGGCCGTACTCGCCCTGGAACAGCGACTTCGGTTCGCCGACCGTGCCGTCGCCGTTGAGCGGGATCTGCCAGAGGCGCTGGCCGCGCAGGGCCGCGACGTAGAGGTTGTCGCCGTGGACCGCCAGACCGCTGGGCGAGGAGTCCTTGACCGACCAGGTGACCAGCGGATCCACGTACTCCCCGTTGCCGCACTCGCCTTCGCAGTCGGGCCAGCCGTAGTTCTTGCCGCCCTCGATCAGGTTGACCTCGTCCCAGGTGGCGTCGCCGAGTTCCGACGAGTAGAGCCGGCCTGCGCCGTCCCAGCCGAGGCCTTGCGGGTTGCGGTGGCCGATCGAGTAGACCACCGAGTCGCCGAACGGGTTGTCCGGCGCGGGTTTTCCGTCGGGGGTCATGCGCAGGATCTTGCCGTTGAGCGAGTTGAGGTCCTGCGCGGTGCCCTTGTCCTGGGCGTCGCCGGTGGTGGCGTAGAGCATGCCGTCGGGGCCGAAGGCCAGTCGGCCGCCGTTGTGGTAGCGGTTCTTCGCGATGCCGGTCAGGATCGGTTGCGGGGCTTCGCCGAGGCGCAGCTTGGCGATCCGGTTGTCCTCGCTGGTGCTGTAGTAGACGAACACGGTCCGGTCGGACTCGAACCCCGGCGACACGGCCAGGCCCAGCAGCCCGCCCTCGCCATCGGTCGGCTCCGACTCGTCGATCTTCTGCACCTCGGTGACCTGGCCGTCCTTGAGGGACATGATCTGCCCGGTGTCGCGCTGGGTGAACAGCGCCGAACCGTCGGGCAGGAACGCCAGTCCCCACGGGATGTCCAGCTTCTTGGCCACCGGCTCGACCTCGGCCGCGGCGGCGGCCGGGGTGAGGGCCAGCATGAGCGCGGCGACGATCGCGCACGTCCGACGGATCATCAACGACCTCCTCCCCTTCGCGTGCGCAGGAGCGCGCGCGAATCTCGTGGCGAGGCGGCGGATCACCACTGGTGATCCCAGCACGCGCGGGCCCCGGCGCATACCGCCAGCAGGAGGTAGTCAGCCGGCCTGCGCGGGCGAGTAGTGCTTGGGGTCGTCGCGGCGATCCGGCGGTGGGAGGTTGCGGGGCGGCGTTTCGACCAGCGGCGCGTCGGCCGGCGCTTTGCCTCGAACGCGGCGCCATGCGGCTCGGGCGCGCGGGTGGTAGCGCCGCTCGAACGGCACGAAGCGCCAGACGACGGCGAGCGCTCGGCCGACGACGCGCATCAGCCGCTCGTCGCGCGCGGTCCAGCGGTAGCCGAGCTTGTCCCTGATGGCCTGGTCGTAGAGGCCGACGGTGAGCCAGGTGAAACCGCGGCCGATCGGGATGCGCGCGAGCTTCCACAGCGGTTCCGGCAGCCACCGCATCGTGGGCGGCTTGCCGATCCGGGAGAGGTCCAGGACGTCGCGGGTCGCCTTGTTGTCCTCCAGGACCTCGCGGCACATGTGGTCCCAGTACCGCTGGAAGCTCGGCCAGTCCGGCGGCACCGGGCGCATGCTCATCCCGTACAGCCGGTACCACTGCACGCCCTCGGCGTAGACCTGCGCCTTCTGCTCCTCGCTGAGCGGTTCGCCGAAGTGCTCGTTGATCAGGATCGGCATCACCAGGAAGGTCGAGTGCGCCCAGAAGTAGGTGTCCGGGTTGAGCGCGTGGTAGGGCCGCCCGTGCTTGTCGACGCCCTTGATCGTGTCGTGGTACCCGCGCACCTGCCGAGCGGTCTGCTCCGCGCGCGGACCGTCGTAGACCACGCCACCGATCGGGTACAGCGACCGGTAGAGCCGTTCCCAGCGCTCGTCGAAGAACTGCGAGTGCTCCTCCACGCCCGCGCCCAGCTGGGGGTGCATGTTCTGCATCGACCCGGCCCACAACGCGAGCAGCAGCCCGCGCCAGTCCCCGAAGTAGCGCCACATCAGCGAGTCCGGACCGAGCGGTTTCGGCTTCGACATCGGCGCTCCCTCCCAATGTGAGGACACCTGTTGGCAAAAATAGGATCGCCCGGTCCTCGCGTCAATCGCCCCAACGGGCCCCGGCAACCCGCCCACGACCAGCGCGGACGTCCACCCACCTACACTCGGGGTGGACGCGAGCAGGAAGGCCCCTGATTGATGAGCAAGAACCAACTCACCACCCTGCTGGTGCGCACGCTGCTGTTCTTCGTCATCGCGGTGGTGCTGGGCTTCATCTCGGGCTGGCCGGTCTACGCCTTCATCGCGGTCGCCCTGACCGGCGGTGCCGCACTGGTCCAGCTGGGCGGCGTGCTGTACCTGGCGCGCAAGGAGCGGGAGAACCCCGGGACCGCGAAGGCGCCGGTCAAGCCCGAGGGCTTCATCTGATCGACTTTGCCGACAAGTACCCCCCTGGGGTATAAAGGCATCGGGATTCCGAGGAGGTGCCGATGCACGGCTACACGCACGACAAGGACAACTACGCCAAGCGGCTCCGGCGGGTCGAGGGCCAGGTGCGCGGCCTGGCGCGGATGATCGACAACGACGAGTACTGCATAGACGTGCTCACCCAGATCTCGGCCACCACCAAGGCCCTGCAGGCCGTAGCGCTGGGGCTGCTGGACGAGCACCTCAAGCACTGCGTGTCCGAAGCGCTGGCCGAGGGCGGCGAGCAGGCCGAGGAGAAGGTCCGCGAGGCCAGCGACGCCATCGCCCGACTGGTGAAGTCCTGACGCCCCGCAAACCCAGCCCCGGTATGGTAAGCGGCGTGCGCGAACGTCCGGGCCTGCTCCGCTGGGGACTCCTGCTGGTCCTCGCGTTCTGCGTCGTGCTCATGCACCACGTCCCGGCGCAGCAGCACGAGCAGACCCACGCGCCGCAGCCACCGGCCGCAGTCGCCATGCACGCGGGAGCGGCCGAGCACCACGAGCAGCCCGCGCCGGCTCCGGACGACCACGGTGCGCTGCACCTGTGCCTGGCGATCATGCTCGGCTTCCTGGTGCTGCTGCTCCCCCAGCTCAGCCGAGCCATCCGCGCTGCGGCCGTGCTGCCGCGCTACCTCACAGCAGCTCTGCCCGCACTCCTCCCCCCGCCGTTACCCGTTCCGCGAAGACTCGCGGCGCTGTGCGTGCTTCGTCGCTGATCGGCAGCTGATCGGCCGCGGCAATCCCGCCGCGGCTCGATGACGCATTCCCGATCCAGCTCACGAAAGACGAGGAACACCATGAAGCGCACGCGCGCATTCGCGATCGCGATCAGCGCGGTCGCCGCGATCGCACTGGCCGGCTGCAGCAACGGGCAGGAGGCCGGCAACACGCCCGCCCCGCAGGCCCCGGCGAGCCAGGAGCAGGCGGCCCACAACGCCGCCGACGTCACCTTCGCCCAGGGCATGATCCCGCACCACCAGCAGGCCATCGAGATGTCGAAGCTGGCCCCGGAGCGGTCGCAGTCCCAGCAGGTCAAGGACCTGGCCAAGCAGATCGAGGCGGCGCAGGGGCCGGAGATCCAGACCCTCACCGGCTGGCTGCGCGACTGGGGCGCCGAGGCGCCGAGCACCGATCACGCTTCGATGGGTCACGACATGGGCGACATGGGCGGTGACCACGGCGGCATGGGCGGCATGATGTCCGCCGACGAGATGAAGCAGCTGGAGCAGGCCAAGGGCGCGGAGTTCGACCGCATGTTCCTGGACCTGATGATCAAGCACCACGAGGGCGCGGTGACCATGGCGCAGGCGGAGCTGTCCGGCGGCCAGTTCCCGGCGGCCAAGCAGATGGCCCAGCAGATCATCGACACCCAGCAGGCCGAGATCGACACCATGCGCACGCTGCTGTCGCAGAGCTGACCACCAGGCCGGGGCGGCGGCCAGCCGCCCCGGCCCCCGTCACGACCGGCCGGTCAGGACTTGACCAGGCGGGCGATGGCCTCGCTGGCCTCGCGGACCTTCTCGTCGGCGTTCTCGCCGCCCTCCGCGAGGGCTTCGGCGACGCAGTGCTTGAGGTGCTCGTCGAGCAGGCGGAGGGAGACCGCCTGGAGCCCCTTCGTCGCCGCCGAGATCTGGGTGAGGATGTCGATGCAGTACTTGTCCTCTTCGATCATCCTGGCCAGGCCGCGGACCTGCCCTTCGATGCGCGCCAGCCGCTTCAGGTAGCTGTCCTTGTCCTCGGTGTACCCGTGCATCGCCCGCTCCACTTCACCGACCTCGCCAAACCCGGAAATCCTACCCCCCAGCAGGCGCCGGGCGGAGCCCTCTCAGCGCAGGAGCGCGAAACCACGTCGGCCCGAGCTCGGCGCGTGCCCACCGGCGCTCCCGGAAATCTCGGCCCGGACCGGAAAAGTTCATCGCACTTTTACCGGAACCCGGGAATACGATCCACAATAGACTTTTAGCCCCGTTAACGTGTTGTGCGGAAAATCCCGGTGCAGCGGCGATTTCCAGCCGGTGTAGTCCGCATCACAGCGATTTCCCCGCCATCCCGGGAACAAAGTGATCGCGACCATCGCTGGAGAGCGCGTCAGATTCTTCCGCCGTTCCAGGCGAATTCGAAAGGCAGCGATGGACAACGTTGCGGTGCAAAGCCCTCCGGCGGCGCGGGACGTGCGACCTGCGACCGACGAGCCGACCGGGTTCGACCGTTTCCGGGTGATCGTGGTGCTGGGGGCGCTGATCGCCCTCGGCCCGCTGACCATCGACATGTACCTGCCCGCGTTGCCCGCCATCGGCAACGACCTGCAGGCCAGCGCCTCCACCGTGCAGCTCACCCTCACCGGCACCCTGCTCGGTCTAGGCGTCGGCCAACTGCTGATCGGCCCGTTCTCCGACATCGTCGGCCGCCGGTTACCGCTGATCGCCGGGACCGCGCTGCACATCCTGGCGTCGCTGGCGTGCCTGTTCGCCCCGAACATCGCGGTGCTCGGGACGCTGCGCGCGCTGCAGGGCGTCGGCGCGGCCGCGACCATGGTCGTCGCGCTGGCCGTGGTCCGGGACCTGTTCACCGGCAACGCCGCGGCCACCGCGCTCTCGCGGTTGATGCTGGTGATGGGCGTGGCCCCGATCCTCGCGCCGAGCCTGGGCGGGGCGATCCTGCTGACCGGGTCGTGGCGCGGGGTGTTCGGCGCGCTGGGGATCCTCGGTGCGGTCCTGCTGGTGGTGGCCGTCTTCGCGCTCCGCGAGTCGCTGCCGCCGGAACGCCGCCAGGCCGCGCAGTTCCGCCCGGTGCTGCGCACCTACCGGCAGCTGATCACCGACCGCGACTTCGTGCTGCTGGCGATCGTCGCGGCGCTGGCGATGTCCGCGCTGTTCTCCTACATCTCGGGCTCGTCGTTCGTGCTCCAGGAGCAGTTCGGGCTCAACCAGCAGGCGTTCGGGCTGGTCTTCGGCGTCGGCGCGGTGGCGCTGATCGGCGCTTCGCAGTTCAACGTCGTGCTGCTCAAGCGCTACAGCCCCAAGCAGATCGTGTTCGCCGCGCTGGTCGCGGCCACCACCGCGGGCGTGGTCCTGACCGCGCTGACCACCACCGGCACCGGCGGGCTCTACGGGTTCATCGTGCCGATGTGGCTGGTGCTGGGAGCGATGGGTTTCGTGCTGCCCAACGCACCTGCGCTCGCGCTCTCCCGGCACGGCGAAGCAGCCGGGACCGCGGCCGCACTGCTCGGTGCCGCGCAGTTCGGGCTCGGCGCGCTGATCGCACCGCTGGTCGGCGTGCTGGGCAACGACGGTCCGGCGATGGCGATCACCATGACCGCCGGCGCGGCAGTCGCCCTGGTGGCCCTGGGCGTGGTGGTCCGGCTCGGCAACTCGGCCGAACACGCGGTCTAGCCCGGGCATATCGGGCGCGATTAGCATCACGGCTGGGCGGCCGGTACGCGCCGCCTGGCCGTGAGGAGGATCTGGATGTCCGAGGTGGCGCCCGAGCACGGGCACATCGACCTGGAGAAGCCGAACGCGGCGCGGGTCTACGACTACTACCTGGGCGGCGACCACAACTTCGCGATCGACCGGCAGATGGCCGAGGAAGCGATCGACATGTGGCCGGACCTGCCGCTGGTGATGCAGGCCAACCGCGCGTTCCTGCGGCGCGCGGTGCAGTTCTGCGTCGACCGGGGCATCCGCCAGTTCCTCGACCTGGGCTCGGGCATCCCCACCGTCGGCAACGTGCACGAGGTCGCCCAGCTGGCGGCGCCCGGTTCGCGCGTGGTCTACGTCGACACCGACCCGGTCGCGGTCGCCTACAGCAAGAAGCTGTTGAGCGACAACCCGGAGGCGGCGATCGTCGACGCCGATCTGCGCGATCCGGAGCGGGTGCTCGGCAGCCCGGAGGTCGCCGAGCTGCTGGACCTGAGCCAGCCGGTCGCGCTGATGATGGTCGCGGTGCTGCACTTCGTGCCGGACGCCGACGAGCCGTACGAGGTCGTCAACCGCTACCGGGAGGCGTTGGCCCCGGGCAGCTTCCTGGTGATCTCGCACGCCTCCAACGAGGGCCGCCCCGACGTGGCGCCGGCGCACGCCGACCTCTACCGCAAGCGCACCACGACACCCTTGACGATGCGCTCGCAGGCCGAGGTGACCCGCTTCTTCGACGGGTTGGAGCTGGTGGACCCGGGAGTGGTCTTCCTGCCGGAGTGGCGCCCGGTCGCGCCGACCGAGGTCGGCGAGCACCCGGAGCGGCTCACCGGGCTGGCCGGGGTCGGGCGGAAGCCGTGATCAGCG